>DASURJ010000345.1:0-2318 GCA_036280115.1 Gemmatimonadaceae bacterium | reverse complement strand
TCGAGCTGCCGCATCATCTCGTGCGTGTACGTGTTGGCGGGCGGATCATCGAGCTCGAAGACCACGATGTGCCCTTCCTTGCGATACCGGACGAGGGTGGTCGTTTCGCGCTCGGTCATTGTAGCGGTAGCCATGAGATTCCTCTGGTGAAATGCGTCGCCGTGGTCAGATCCCGAATGGGTATCAACCGGCCGTAAGGTGCGGCAGGACCGCATCCGACACCGGCAGCCCGACGTATCCGCCGAGGAACAGCCGGCACATGCTTTGGCTCAACACCTCGACGCTGAGGTCGCCGAGGGGGTCGTACCAGTTGTAGATCCAGTTCATCATCCCGAAGAGCGTGTACGTCGCGATCCGGCGATTAATGTGCGCCGGCCCCTGTACGCGCTCGACCTCGGCGAGGATGTCCATCAAGGCGCGAGTGTACTCCTGCTTCTTCGCGTTGACGCGTGCGAGGAAGTCGCCGGACAAGGCCAATGCTTCGTGCGACAGCACCTTCATCTCCGCCATGTGCGACGCGAAGTAGTCGAGGTGATTGTCGATGAATCGGGCGAGTCGCTCGACGGGATGCTCGACCCCCTCGAGCGCTTCGTGCATGCCGGCGAGGACGGCCGCGAAGCTGCGGTCCTGGATGAGGAAGAGCAGCTCGTCCTTGCTCTTGACGTAGTAATAGAGGCCGGACAGGGAGACGCCGGATTCACGAGCGAGGTCGCGCATGCTCGTCTCGTGGTACCCGCGTTTGGCGAACACGCGGGCCGCGGCCGCCAGAAGTGCGTCCAGCTTCTCGTCATGCGCCGGCTGGTGGGCCACTCACGCCCCCTGGAAGCGGGTGTCGAACGATCGTTCTGCCGGAACGTACCCACGTCTTGGGGGCAAGGTCAAGGACGTTTGGATGCCTCTTAACGCCGGCGGCGTGCGGGCGTCCAACCTGGTGCCAGGATGACCGATTCGGAGACGCGGGGCGGGGAACCGACGGATACCGCGCTGATCGCGCGGTGGCGCGGGGGGGACGAGCGGGCGGCGACCATCCTGGTCGAGCGGCACGCTCCCGCCGTCGCGCGCTTCGTCGCGAGCATGGGAGAGCGAGGCGAGCTCGAGGAAGTGGTGCAGGACACGTTCGTCCGGGCGTTCGGGTCGCTCGATCGGTTTCGCGAGGAAAGCTCGCTTCGCACCTGGCTGTTCTCGATCGCCCGCAATCTCTGCCGGGATCGCGCGCGATCGAACCGCCGGGCGCAGCCGATGGTGTCGATCGAGGAGGAGCACGCGCTCACCGCGTACGACCCGTTGAGCGCCGCTGTCGCCACGGAAACCGCATCGCGGTTGCACGCGGCAATGGACCGACTGACGGAAATGCAGCGCGCGGTATTCACGCTGCGCGTAACCGAGGGATTGAGCTACCGCGAGATCGCGGATGCGGTGGAGACGACCGAAGGAGCGGCACGAGTGCACTATCACAATGCCGTGCGATCGGTGAAGGAGTATCTCGATGACTGAGTGCACGAATCTCGAAATGCGCGACCTGCTTCCCGACTACGCCCGTGGCGCGCTCGTCGGTGCCGCGGTCGCGGCCGTGGAGCGGCACCTTGCGGACTGCGCCTCGTGCCGCGCCGAGTTGGCGGTCGTGCGCAATGCCCTGCTCGTGCTCGGCGTGACGCCGCGGGTCGACACGTCGCGCATCGCGGCCGCTGTCGTCCGGTCGGCGGCCACGCGGCGTGATGCCACGCGGGCCGTAGCCCAGGCGCGCCGCCGGCGGGCGTGGGCCTCTGCGCCGTCGCGTCGCATGTGGCTGGCCGCTGCCTCGCTCGCGGCAGTTGCTGGCGCCGCGGCACTCGCCACTCGGAGCGATCGGCCGGCGTCCGTGGCGGATTCGCCGCGTGTCGTCGCCCAGGTCGACTCGCCGACCAGCCGGGCGCCGAGCGGGACGGGTCCGGGCGCTCCAGTACAGCCGGCCACTCGGCCGATGCGAAGCAACGAGCTGGGTGTTGGGGGCGGCCTCACCGATCTGGCCGAAGCGGAACTGGAATCGTTGCTGAGGGAGCTCGAGGGTCTCGACGCACAGTTCGAGGTCGAGCCGGCGAATCTGCTTCCTGTGCTCGAAGGAGACGTCTAATGCGGTTTTCACGAGTGCCTTCGCTACTCGCGCTCTCACTCGCGGTGGCGGCCCCGGCCCTGGCGCAGCGTCCCGCACCCGACTCGTCACCCGCGCGTCGTGAGGCGCTCGAACAGCGGGTGCGTCAACGCATGGCGGTGGTGGTGAAACAGCGCGTCGGCCTGAGCGACGAGCAGATGCGCCGACTCGCGGAGGTGAACCGCGACGT
>DASURJ010000344.1:0-11344 GCA_036280115.1 Gemmatimonadaceae bacterium | reverse complement strand
GGAATCGCACTCGTCCCGACCGAGGGCCCTCTGCCAACAGCCCTGCGATTCCTCGACTGCGGCCGCGCTTCGCGCGGCCTCCGCTCGGAATGACACCGGTGCGCGTCATCGCCGCGGTTATTTCACGTGGCGACGAGCTCCTCGTCTGTCAGCGACCGCACCACAAGCGCCACGGCGGGCTGTGGGAATTCCCCGGCGGCAAGTGCGAGCCCGGCGAGTCCGACGCTGAAGCCGCACGCCGAGAGCTACATGAAGAACTCGGCGTCGAAGTGACCGCGGTCGGCGACGCGGAGTTCGTCGTCGCTGATCCCGACTCGCCGTTCCTCATCGTCTTCGCACCGGTGCGCATCCTCGGGGAACCGAACTGCCGTGAGCACCTCGCGTTTCGGTGGGGCCGGCCGAGCGAGCTCGCGCAGCTTCCCTTGGCGCCGAGTGATCGCCGATACGTAGAGCGTCGGTGTGGCGGACAGTCGAGATAGCCCCGAATACTGAAATTGGGCGACGCGGGACCGCGTCTATTCCGAGCAACTCTGCAATCGTGCGGTAATCCGATCTCCCTCGCGGTCAGGCGATGCCACCCGCAGCCCCGAAGTGAGACATGATCAGCGAACACGGCCAGACCGTGCCTGATCGGCCCTCACCTTCGCGCTGGACGCGGGGTAGTCCCTGTGGATATAGTACCTGGTACCACAGCCCCTGGCTTGGTCGTCGGGTCGTTCTGTACGATCGTTCGGCTTCCGGGATTCGACCGAAGCGCACGAGATCTCCTCGGAAGCGAAGAGGAGGCTTGGTTGGACAGTGGCAGCGCCGACCGCGTATTCCTCATCCGCGCCTATGCGAAGAGCCGAAAGGTGGACCTCACTGCGCTCGAGAGGGCGGAAGTGCGGAAATTGGTCGCGATCCTGAGGGCAGAGGCATGAGACACAAACGCACGCCGACCGTGGGCGAAGAGATCATTGCAGGGCTCCGCGAAGCGATCGCGTTTCAGGGGGGGAAACTCCGTGGGGCACGCGTAACGCAGGTGCCGTTGATCGCGTCCGTGGTCAGGGTCAAGCCTGCTCCGCGCTACTCGGGCGCTCGAGTAGCCCGCCTGCGAGCCCGGCTCGCGCTCTCCCAGACCGTCTTCGCGAAAGCGCTCAACGTGAGCGCCGAGACGGTCCGCTCGTGGGAACAGGAGAAGCGAGTCCCCGACGGTGCCGCGCTCCGCCTGCTCCAGGTGGCCGAGCGGCACCCGGACGTCATTCTCGAGAACATCGAACGCCGCTCGGCGTAGTCGTATCCGGATCGCGGGTCGCTACCGAGCGAGTTGACCGATTCGTTCCCACGCAGGGTCCGCCCGAAGCACGACGTGAACCTGCAGCGTCCCATCGTCCGCCGCGCCGGCCTGCCGCCCAAGAGTGGCCGTCATTTGGTCGGGCGTGAGCTTGTACAGCCCGCCGCTGATCGCGTCCACGGCGAGCCCCACCAGTCCACCAATGACAATGTTCCCCCAGACCCACCCGCTCACGCTTCGCGTGAGCGTCGCTTCATACGGCAGGTACCCATCGAGCTCGATCCGGACGATGTGGTTGTCCTTCCGGGAAAGCTTCATGACCGTCGGGGTGGTCGCCGTCCGCTGATTGTCGACCGTTATCCTGGCGTTCGTCGGAACGCTTCCGAATCCGACATCCTGCTGCGTGCCGTGCATGATGGTGGCGCAACCGGCGACGAGGAGCGACAGCGCCGCGGCCAGCAGCGCTCGGGTAGGAGGGGTATGCATTTCTGAACCGGGCATGGGTGAGATTGGCGTTCGTGAACGGACGCCAAGCTATTTCACCCGACTGACAGTCCACTCGGCCGCACGTCCCGACGGGGTGGATGTAGCAGCCGTGCCCACGGTCCACCGCGCCCCTACGGCCTCACGGCACCGGGCTACCAAACCGCGCCCTGAACTCCCCGATCACCTCGCGAAGCTCGTCAGGCAGCCGTCCCAGTACCTCCTGAGCGAGCGGCTCCGGCACGCCACCATAAAACGCCTCCGCGATCCCACCCGCGATCGCCGCCTGCGTGTCCGCGTCGCCGCCGAGCGAGATGGCGAGCCGAAGCGGCTCGACTCGGAGAAGAGCGGGAAGTCCGTGTGCTTGACGCGGTCCCCTTCGTAGACCGAGCCAATGATGTCGCCGGCGATCGTGCCGATCACTTGACCTTCAGCCAGTCGATGGAATTGGGCATAGGGCCGCAGGTGCGGGACATGTGAACCGTTCGGTCTCCAGGTTCTCTATTCGGCTGCCGAACTGGTCAGAAGCGCCAACACTTCACCCGCGGAGCGGGTAGCGACCGGTGCTCCCTTGAAGTCGCGCGGGTTGCGCGTCACCAGGAAATCGGCGCCCACCCGCAGACACGCGGCGACCTGCACCGCGTCCTCGTAGTCGCGAAGCCCCAGAGCGAGCGCTCGCTGAAAGTCTGCGGCGTCGAGCGGAACGACATCGAGCAAGAGCAGAAGGTCACCAACCACCGTGACTGCGGCTGTTCGGTTCTTCGCCCGTTCGACGATGTAGTGGATGGTCGTCACCGTGCGCGCCGCGACGTACCCCATCGCACGCCCGCGCGCAATCGCATCGAGCAACAACGCCCCCTCGGCATCCCACGGCGCGCGAGCGAGTAGCACGTCGAGCACCACGTTCGTGTCCACGAGCAGGATCGGGCGATCGGCAGAGCCTTCGCGCTCCGAGCCCGGAGCACCGCCCGTCGGCCCGCGTCCCCCGGGCGGCCGCTCCCGCACCGATCGGCGAGCCACGACTCAGCGCGCTCCGTACTTCCGGGCGAGGTGGTCGCGGTACTTCTCGCGGTCGGAGCCCGAGCTGCGTGCGACACCCCACAGGCGCCGGACCGCGGGCGTCAGCGACTCGTCGTTCGCCGCGAGCGGGAGCGCCCGTAGAAAGTCTCCGACGAGGCGCGAGAGATTGGTGCCGTGACGCTCGCTGTATCGCTCGCCGCGCACGACAGCGTCGGGATCGAGCAGGAGGTTCTTCGGTCGTCGCGTTGGCTTTGGCATGGGCTCTTCTATGCGCATATTATCATCGTAAATATGCGCATTGCACCGTGTTGCCGCAACGCATGCCACGCGCTCGACGAAGAGCTGCGCATCGTTCCGAACGGCTCACCAGCCGTTCGATGGCGCTCGACCCGTCCGCTCATCGTATGCTCGGCGCATGTTCGCTTGTCCACTCGGCACCGAGGAACCTATCGTATGGCCATGCCCGCCCAGCATACGGAGTGGACCGTCGAGATGATCCGCGCGCTCCCCGACGACGGCAACCGGTACGAGGTCATCGACGGCGAGCTGCTCGTGACGCCCGCGCCGAGTGTCTTCCACCAGCGCGCCGTCCTCGAGCTCGCCCTGCTCATCGCCCCATACGTACGAGCCCATAGGATCGGCGAGGCGCTCATCTCGCCGGCCGACGTCATCGTGTACGGACCGCGCAAGTTCGTTCAACCAGATCTCTTCGTGGTACCGCTCGTGAACGGCGCTCCGATGCGCGCATGGACGGAAGTCGGCCGGCTCCTCCTCGCCGTCGAGGTGCTCTCGCCCTCGACGAGGCAGATCGATCGCGGTCGCAAGCGACACCTGTACAGGGAGAAGGCGGTTCCTGAGTACTGGATCGTCGACATCGACGAGCGAACTATCGAACGCTCACGTCCGGACGACTCGCCCGTCGAGCTACTGACCGAGTCGCTCCAGTGGCACCCCGACCCGGACGTTCCTGCGCTCGTCATCGACCTTCCCGCCTACTTCGATCGCGTGCACGGGCTCGCCTAGGCCAGGGACTCAGCGTCGAGCCTCTTCAGCACGAGCGTCATGTCCGCTCCCACTGCAACCGCGGCATCGTCCTGCTGCGGACGAGTGAACATCGCCGCGTCGATATCCTTGATCGACTTCACCCCCGCCAACTCCGCTGACGGCGCGACGTCGCCGCGATCCTCGTCGTACAGCTCGAACCACGGCAGCCCGTACTCCGTGTACGTACGTGCCGAAACCGGCGTCGGCGGCGGCTCCTCCCCCGTGATCTCGCGCCACATCATGCTGTTCGCGATGTGCACATGCACCGTCGAGACGCTCCCCATGTCCCACGTGTCGATCCCGTGGCAGTCCGGGTAGATCTGCTGGCGCATACGCCCACCGGCGCCCAGCCCCATCTCCATCCCGGCCGCCGCTTCGCAGACCATCGGCATACCGGAGTCGGCCAGTGCGAAGGCATCGCCGAATCGCCGCCGGCGCGGCGGCCGGCTGGGAAAGCGCCCGGGTTTGGGCTCGAACACCGCGAGCTGAAGGCCGCCCACGGTCTCGCGTCCGGTCAACTGGCCTTCCACGGTGTACCCGCCGCCTAACGGCATGGCCACGAACTGCCGGATGTACGCTTCTCCGGCGTTGATCCCGTCGAGCCACGGCTGATCCGGCACGACCACGTAGTTCTGGGCGTCGGCGCGCAGCGCGGTGTCCCAGGGCTTCCCACTGATCGCATCGATACCGCCGGCGGCCACCTTCACGGCGTTAGGCCGCCAGTGGGCGCCGCCGAAGCAGATCCACATGGCCTCCCGCTGGTACATCGGGATGAAGAACCCGCCGGTCTCGCGCCACGACGCGGGCACCCGTGTCGGGTGGTCGGCCACCCTCCGGATCGGGAACGCGCCGAGTCCTGGCGGAAGCGGGTAGTCGCTGCCGTCGTCAGGGATGCGCAGCGTGCGCTCGAAAACGATCGAGAGGCGCGAACTCAACTGCAATCGATCATCGAGGATTCGCGGTCGGAGCATCGGGCCTCCAGGCGAAGAACGGAGTCAGCGTACAATGCTCCGCAAGCTAGCGGGACCCACTGACAGTCGGTCGTGGCCGCGGGGGGGGGCCTCGGATCACATTGACCAACAAGGTTGGACGCGCCGAGGCGCTTGCCGTTGCTTGAGAGCATGCCGAAGCGCCCCGAGTCCGCCGACCCGCACGCGACGCGCCAGAGGAAGGCGTGCCGGAGTACTGGGGCGTTGACGTCGACGCGGGACGGATCGAGCGATGGCGGGCAACCGATGCGTCGCCCGATGTGCTCGTCGACGTACTTGCGTGGCAGCCGTACCGACTCACCAAGCCGCTCGTCATTGATCTCCCAGCGTACTTCGGACGAGTGGTGGGCGAACCGGAGACCTGAGCCTCGCGGTTTGCCACAGGCTTCGCCGATTGATTCCGTTCGAGCACGATCTGTGGCTGCGCTCACCCGGCACGGTGTCCTTCCCGCCGAGACGCCCGGACGACGCGGCGGTATTCGCGGACACGTTGACGAAGGTCACGGGGGCGATGCCGCTGCCGATCGCCATCGAGGCACTGATCTCGACGGTCGTGCTCGGCGGCAAGCCGCCGCTCTCACCGAGGCCGGCGCCCTCGGCGCGCGAGGCGCGCGAGCTCGTGCAGTTCATGACGGACGCGCTGGAGAAGCTCGGGCTGCGGGAGGAGGTACCAATCGAGGAGGTGCCCGACGACGTGGCCGCACGGCTACAGCGTCCGGCGTCGGAGCTGCACTACTACCGCTTCGCGGTGGACGACGCACTCGCGGAGTGGATGGCGGCGACGTCTTTCTCTGGTGGCGTATTAACCGCGCCATGCGGCCCGAAGCTATGGACGCGATCCGTTCCGCCAACGAGGTGTTCGTCAGCGCCGCGTCGGCGTGGGAGGTCGGGATCAAGCCAGCAGTCGGAGAGATCCGGCTGGACGCGTGCGTGCTCGCGGTCTGGCGGGATGAGTAAGGCCAGCCATGCGGCGGCTGGAACTCACCCGCCGTCAGCGCCACCGACCACGGAATGCGTATCTCGGTTCGACTCTGGAAGTTCTCGCCAGCCATGGCTTCTCACCATGACAGCCGCTGGTCTTCGGTGGTGCGGTATGGCAGGACTGCCATAGTCGGCCAGTTGGCCCGCGCTACGGGGCCTCGACGCCGGACATATGGCAGTGCTGGCATACCTGCCTCTACACCACCACCCGCGTCACCCGTCGGCTATGCACGTGGGGCAACAGCTTGGCTCGAGGATTCCGCACGGCCCCGCGGCCACGCGCGGGCACCTTCACCTACCAGACGTGCTTGACAGGCGGAATACGCTTCCCCTTCTTGTATCCAGACTCTGGATAGAGACTCTGGAAGGAAGCCATGGCGCGACCGCTCACGCTCGTGAAAGGGACGCTGGACCTGCTCATCCTGAGGGCGCTCGCGTGGCTGCCCATGCACGGGTTCGAGATCGCCACCTGGCTCGAAGAGCGCTCGAGCGGCGCCCTCGAGGTCGATGACAGCGCGCTCTATCAGGGACTCTACCGGCTCGAGGCACGCGAGCTGATCACCGCCGAGTGGGGGATTACCGAGAACGGGCGCCGGGCACGGTACTACAAGGTCACCCCGCGTGGGCGCGCGCACCTCAAGCAGGAAACGGCCAGCTGGGTGCGCTACACCGAGACCGTCACCGGCATCCTCACGGGGCCGCAGGATGCCTGACACGACATAGTCATGTCATTCTCCATCCGCCCCCGAATTCGCCGCGCATTCCGGCTTGCGATACGGCGGCACGACCTGACCGACACCGAGGTCGACGAGGAGCTGCGGTTTCACCTCGACGCGCGCGTCGCCCAGCTCATGGCGCGCGGTATGACGAGCGACGAGGCGCACGCCGAAGCGCGACGACGCTTCGGCGCATCCTGGAACGACGCCGTCGCACGCATTCACGACGCAGGCACCCTTCGCGAGAGGAAACTCGGCATGCGCGAGTGGCTCGATGCAGCACGAATGGATCTCGAATACGCTGCGCGAACGTTAGGCCGCCAGCGCGGGTTCTCTGCCGTCGTCGTGCTCACGTTCGTGCTCGGCATCGGCGCCAACGCGACCCTGTTCGGCGTGATCGACCGCCTGCTGCTGCGACCGCCCGCCCACGTGCGGGAGCCCGAGCAGATGGTGAAGCTCCGGGCGGGCGTCGCCGACCGCGGCTTCGACAATCAGACGTTCAACTACCCGGCATACAAAGCCATCCGCGATCAGGCTCGCGGGTTCGCCGGCGTCGTCGCCACTGCGCCCGTGGACATGCCCGTCGGGCGAGGTGAGGCCGCGCGGCGCGCGAAGGGCCTTCTCGTTACCGGGAACTACTTCTCCACGCTCGGCGTCCGTCCGGCATTCGGGCGGTTCTTCACCCCCGCCGAGGACACCGAGCCGCTCGGGCAGGCGGTGGCGGTGCTCAGCCACGGGTACTGGGTGCAACACTTCTCCGCGAGTCCGAGCGCCGTTGGCGCAACGATCGATCTCGGGGACCGCACCTTCACCGTGATCGGTGTGGCGCCGGTCGATTTCGCTGGGCTCGAGCTCGACGCGCCCGAGATCTGGATCCCCATGTCCGCGGCCGGCGCCATGAGCCCTGCCGGCCGCTCCTGGGCCACGAACGGCGGGGGCTCCTGGCTCGAGATCTACGCGCGCCTCGACCCCAACATCCCCCCTCAGCAGGCTGCCGATCACGCGATGCGCGTGGCCCGAGAGGCGGCGCCTAACGCGTTCTTCGTCGGCCGTGACTGGCGCTTCGTCGTGAGGCCGGTCACGCAGAGTCGCGCAGCGAGCCAGGGTGCCAGCCCCGCCGTGGCCACGGTGCTTGGCGGGATGAGCATCATCGTGCTCCTCATCTGTTGCGCGAACGTCGCGAATCTGTTCCTCGCTCGGGGGCTGCGCCGGCGGCGCGAAATCGCCGTCCGGCTCGCGCTCGGCGTGTCGCGCAGGAGGCTCGTCGCGCAACTCCTCACAGAGAGCGTACTGCTCGCCCTGCTCGGCGGTGCGGCCGCGATCCTCGTGGCGTACTGGGGCGGCAACGTCGTGCGTGCGGTACTGTTCGCCGGTGTGACACTCCCGGGGTCGCCCGTGGATGCGCGCGTATTCATGTTCACCGCTGCCGTCGCGGTCGCGACGGGGCTCGTGACGGGGCTCCTGCCCGCGTTTCAGAGCAGCCGTCCCCAACTCACCAGCGCACTGAAATCCGGAGCCCGCGAGGGCGGTGGCCAGCGGTCTCGCGCGCGCAGCGCACTGCTCATCGCGCAGACGGCATTGTCGGTCGTGCTGCTCGTGGGTGCGGGGGTGTTCGTGCGAAGTCTCGCGAAGCTCGACGATGTCCGGCTGGGCGTGGACGTGGATCGCGTGCTGATCGGATCCATGGACCTTCGCGCCGTCGGTCTGTCGCAGAGCGCCGTCGATCAGACCTTCGACCGCGCACTCGAGCGCGTGAAAGCGGTTCCCGGCGTCACGCACGCCGCGATCGGCGCGACGGTGCCGTTCGGGCAATCGTGGGGCACCCAGCTGGCCATCACCGGACGCGACTCGGTCACCCACGCCTTCTCGATGCTCAACGCGGTCACGCCCGACTACTTCGGCACGCTCGGTGCGCGGCTTCTGCGCGGCCGAGACTTTCGGCCGAGCGATGGCGAGGGCTCGTCGCCCGTCGTGATCATCAACGAGATGCTGGCCACGCGTTACTGGCGAGGTACCACCCCCGTGGGTCACTGCATCCGGATCGGGGCGGACACCGCGCCGTGCGCCGAGGTGATCGGTGTCGTCGAGAACGTGCGACGGCAGAGCATCTTCGAGGACTCGATCGGCTTCGTGCACGTGCCGTTAGCGCAGGTCCGTGACAGGCTCACCGCTCGGCAGCTGGTCGTGCGTGTGGGCGATGGCGATCCCGGCCCGACGGTCGATGCAGTTCGGCGGGCGATGCAGACGGCCGCGCCGGGGCTCCCGTTCGCGGACGTGCACCTCGTGGCCGACGAGTCCGTGGTGCGCACCGAAATGCGGCCGTTCCGCCTCGGCGCAACGCTGTTCGGCGTGTTCGGCCTGCTGGCGCTCGTGCTCGCGGCCGTGGGGATCTACGGCGTGATCTCGTTCAACGTGGCGCAACGGACCCAGGAGATGGGCGTTCGCGTCGCGTTAGGCGCGCAGGCACGCGACGTCGCCGGGTTGGTGGTCGTGAACGGCGTCACGCTCGCGGCGGTGGGTGCAGCGCTGGGCTCGGTGATCGCGCTGTTCGGCGCGCGCTACGTTGCTTCGATGTTGTACGAGGTGTCAGCCCGCGACCCGCTGGTGATCGCGGCGGTGGCCGTGGGGATGCTGCTCGTGGCGGTGATCGCGTGCCTGGTGCCCGCCTGGCGCGCCATGCGGGTGGATGCCGTCGTAGCGCTTCGAGCGGAATGACATCAGCGTTCCCCGCGACGCGAATGTGAACGGGACCTCGTCGCGACCGAAGGCGTGCGCGAGCACAGGTGCTGCCGCGGCGCCGAGCACACTGTGCGTGGACGGATAGTTCTGCACCGGGCGCGTCGTCAGGAACGGCTCCCGCTTCGGAGCGGGCATGGTCGCTGGATTGTTATCCTCCGCCGCGAGGCGGATGGCCGAGATGGGGCGTCAGAAGTCATGCTGATCGTGAAGCCCGTTCCGGGACGTGTTGGCCTGCGCCGGTGGAATGGGCACGCGCCGACGATTCGCCGGTCGAACGCTTGGTCGAGTCTCTCGTGTGGCAGCCGGACCGCGAGGTTCCACCGCTCACGATCGACCTGCGCGCGTATTTCGACCGGGTGAACGGCGTCGCGTAGGCGTCATCCCGCCAATCATCGCTTGGCTCTGCGGGCCAGGCGAAGCCGACATCATCCCTCACTCGGCTTCGCCTGGCCACACGTCACCGGAGGCGACGACAGACGTCGTCAGGGCGACCGGTGCGGCACCGCCACGTTGCCGCCCGTGAGCGTCACCGCGCTCGTTCTCGCCGTCGACACCGTTCCGGGAAGCTTCAGCAGCCCCGGCCCACCCATCCATACCCGGTCGAGCCCGGCGCCGGGCTCGCCGCGGTCCTCGACGTACACCGTGAACGCCTGGCCGCCCAACGTCACGTACGCCGACGTCGCCGCGTCCCACGTCGTGTACGTCGCCTTGCCGGACAGCACCGCCCACCCCATCGGGACCGTCAGGTCCTCACCGATCGCGGCGGCGCTGTTGAGCGAGTTGCTCTCGAACCGCGACTTCCGACCGTTGGCGTGATGCCTCACGGCGAAAACGCTGCCCTGCGTCACCGTACTGCTACCCTTGCTGTTCGTCTTGTATTTCAGGTTGACCCCGAACCGCACGAGATCGCCGTCGATGCGGAACGTACCACCGCCCGTCACGAAGCCCGCGACCGGGTCGTACACCGTCACGACGTCCTCGTACTGCGTGGCCTGGTAATAGTCGCTCGTCAGCGTCGCCTGCACCGCGTAGACGTTCACCGGGAGGGACGCCGGGTTCTTGCAGGTGAAGTTGCGCGTCGTCGCATAGCCGGTCCCCGCCACACCCGTCGCTGAGCACGAGAGCGCGTACGTCGAGCCGGGACCGATCGGCAACAGCGACACGGTGAGACCCACACCGGCGATGTTGCTGCCGATACCGGTGACACCGGGACTCGTCGCGACATCGGGCTCCGCCTCCTTGACGCCCAGCTGCAGCACGAGCGCGTTCGCCGCCAGCGTGCCTCCCGACGTGCTCACCTGCATCGCCGTGGTGTTGTCGGGCGAGTAGACGATCGACGCGTCCTCCTTCGCCACAGTGAGGCTGGCCGCCGTGGCCGTGGAGCTCTGAAAGAGTGTCTGGTCCGTCGGCGTGAACTGCGCGCCGACCGAATGTGGTCCGGGCGCCATGGTCAACTGCACGTTAGGCAGCGTCGCCCGGCCGTCCGCACCGACGGCCACTGGCCCGCTCCCCACCAGCGCGCCGTCGATCGTGAACTGCACCACCCCGGCAGTCGCCGTGCCGTTCACCGACGCGGGCGTCACGGTCGCCTCGAGCGTCACCTTGTCGCTGTACTGCTGTGACGCGGGCGAGACGGTGATGGCCGTCGTCGTCGGCGCGGCGCCGATCTCGAGAATCGCGCCGTCGCCGCTCGCCTCGAGGCCATCGCCGCCCAGGTAACACGCCCCGATGGCGTGCGTTCCCACGCCGAGCGCCGCCGTCGAGAACGAGGCCCTGCCCGCGGCGATCGCGACGCCCGCCGCCAACACAGTCGTCGGCGACGCGCACGTTCCGCCATCGATGAACATGACGCGCCCCGTGCTCGGCTTCTCCGCGAAGTCCTCGTCCGTCGCAATCCGTGACGGGACGGTGACCGTCGCCGTCATGGTGACGTTCGCGCCGAACGTGGACGGTCGTGGGTCGATCTCGAGCTCCGTTGCCGTGGCCAGGGCGTCGCCGATCTCGTACGGCACGCTCTGGATGCGGAAGTTGTCGGATCCCCAGCACCTGACGTTCAACTGCTCCGTGATGGCGCAGGTGAAGAAGTTGCCCGCCGCCAC
>DASURJ010000343.1:0-6284 GCA_036280115.1 Gemmatimonadaceae bacterium | reverse complement strand
TCGCCGACCATGTCGAGGCTCATCCCCCAACGAACCGTCGCGGCTCGGCCGCGATCGGCGAGGTAGCGCCGAGTGGACGCAATCTCGTTCCCCCAGATGAAGGTCACCGAGCGGCGCGGCGACACGTTCCTCTCGCGCACGAGCGTCGCGAGGACACGCGCCATCTCGACGGCGGCCCCGACTCCGGACGCGTTGTCGTTGGCGCCCGGCTCCTGCACGTGCGCGCTGAACACGAACCGTTCGTGCGCGGCATCCCGGCCGCGCACGTCGGCGATGACCGTACGCTCGACGCTGGCGTATCGGCGCGCGTCGGTGGTGACGCGGACACGCACGGGCCCGGCGGCCATCGCACGGCGGAGCGCCTCGCGAGCCGCATACGACAACAGGATGCCCCACGACCTCGCGGCGGAGTCCGCGGGGATCGACGAGAATTGAATCGACGTACGATGCGTCTCGGGCCTGGTGTAGGCAGGCATCGAATAGGCCAGCACGCCGATGGCGCCGCGCTTTCTCACGGCTTCGTTGAAGAGTCGGCCCACGGGCATCTCTCCGAACACGATCTTGCCCGTGACGCGAGCCCGATCGAACGCGTCGCCGCTGCCCTCGCCAACGGAAACGACTTCGGCTTCGACGCCGCCCTTCGCCGTCGGCCAGGAGTTGACCGCCATCATGTTGCGATTCGTCGCAAACCGGAGCAGTGGCGTCGTGGACCCGACGATGGCGAGCGATGCGTCCACGGGCTCCCACGCGGGCGCCGTCATTGGGCGCCGCTCGACGCGGTACGTCAGGACCGCGGCCGGCGGCGCGCCGCTTTCCTCGACAAACCCGGCCTCCCGAAGCTGCTCGACGATGTGATCGATGCTCTCGTCGAAGGGACGGTTCCCGGGCAAGCGCCAGCGCTGCTCGAGAAACGCAACCGTCGCGAGGGCGCGGTCGCCCGAGAAGGCCGGACGGACGAGCGAGAAGAGATGCGCAACCGCCGGAGGCTGTCCGGGCGAAGCGGGTTGCGCGAATGCGCAGATCGGCGCCGCGGCGATTGCGCCGGCCGCGAGGATCGCGCCCGAGATGACGACCCGACCTGACAGATACAAGGAAGACGCCGCCAGATAGCGGCGTCTTCTCGCGGTGACAGCGACCACGTCAGCTCGCGACGCGCGTCAGACCCGCATCGTCCAGCGCGCGACGCGCCACCGTCACGTGGTTCAGGTGGTCGTGCATTGCCTGGCCCGCCTGCTCTGCATCACCGGCCGCAATCGCGTCGACGATCGCTCGATGACCCGCGAAAGCCGCGGACAAGGCCGATTCGTCGAGGTACGCCGGCTCCAGCCGCTCGGCGCGGAGCAGCTCGACGATCGTCTGGCTCAGGAGGACCAACACCGAGTTGCCGGACGCCCGCGCGACCTGAACATGGAACTCGGTATCCCCGTCGATGAGGCGCGGCGACACCGAGCGCTCCTGCTCCATCTCGTCGCAGATTGTGCGCAGCCGTTCGAGATGCTCGTTGGTGCGCCGCAAAGCGGCAAGGCGCGCCGTCGGCACCTCCACGAGCACCCGAGCCTCCTGAAGATTCGCGACGCTGTCGGGCTCATTGCGGAGCAGCAGCGTCATCGACTCGACTACGCGATCGGGCGACAGGGTGGTCACGAACGTACCACGCCCGACGAAGACCTCGATCAGCCCCTTTTCGGTCAGCGACTTGATGGCCTCGCGGACCGCTGTTCGGCTCACGCCGAAGCGCTCCGCGAGGTCACGCTCCGCGGGGATCTGGTCGCCGGGTTTGAGGGCTCCTGAAAGCACCTGCTGCTGAATCTGGTCGACGATCTCCTGGTAGAGTCGCTCCTTTGGTTTGATCGGCAGGTATACGGGCATCGGTCCGTCCTCGAGCCAAAGGCGGTCCGCGACCATGCGCGGAGTCGCGGGATGAAATCCGGGCGCACGACACCATTCTCTGGGGCGGGCGCGTTACACATCCGGTCCTACGCAGTACGTAAGCAAAGCGCTGACATGAAATGACGCTCATCTGACGCTGTTCACTAGTCCTTGCCGGCGGCCACCGGTAGCTTCTCGCGCATGAGACTGACTCCGGTCAACCGCCGTTCGCCGCTGCCGCTCAACGACCGCGCGGCGCACCGGCCAGTGGACATGCCTGACGATGACGTATTGAACGAGAAGACGCGAGGTCTGCTAGAACACCTCGAGGAACTGCAGGCGAGGCTCTATGCCGACGGACGCCACGCGCTGCTCATCGTGCTGCAGGGGCGAGACGCGTCAGGCAAAGACGGTGTGGTGCGGAAGGTGTTCGGGGCGTGTAACCCGGCGGGCTGCCAGGTCACGTCGTTTCGTGCCCCCACGCCAATCGAGCTGAGCCACGATTTCCTCTGGCGCGTGCACGACGCCGTTCCCGCCAAGGGGATGATCGGCATCTTCAATCGCTCGCATTACGAGGACGTTCTCGTCGTCCGGGTGCATGACCTCGTGCCGAAGGCCGTCTGGTCGCGCCGCTACGACCAGATCAACGACTTCGAGCGTATGCTCGACGCGAACGGCGTGAAGATTCTCAAGTTTTTCCTGCACATATCTCACGAGGAGCAGCGCGATCAGCTCCTGGAGCGACTCACCGACCCGAAGAAGAACTGGAAGTTCCGCGCGGGCGACCTCGACGATCGCGCGCTCTGGGGTGACTACACCAGGGCCTACCGCGATGCGTTGCGAAAATGCAGTACGCCCTGGGCCCCGTGGTTCGTTGTTCCGGCCGACGACAAGGACGTGCGCGACTACCTCATTGCTACAACGGTCGTCGAGGCGCTCCGTTCCATCAACCCGGAATATCCGAAGGCCGACAAGAAGATCCTCAAGCTGCGGAAGAAGCTCGAATGAATGAACCCACGCACCGCCACCCAGGCGAGATCGCCGCGAAGGCGGAGTTTCTGACTACGACCGCGAACTACCTCGACGGCTATCGCGTGGTCCGGACGTTCGGGGTTGTCCGCGGTATCACGGTCCGGTCTCGTTCCGTGCTCGGGCAGGTCGGCGCGCAGTTCCAGAGGTTCTTTGGCGGTGAGGTATCTCTGCTGACCGAGCTATGCGAGCAAACGCGTCACGATGCGTTCGCGATTGCGATCGAGCATGCCCGCGCACTGGGGGCGAACGCGCTGATCGCGCTACGGTACGACGCGACGGAAATCATGACCGGCGTCTCCGAAGTGCTCTGCTACGGAACCGCGGTGCGCGTTGTCGCTGAACGCGAGCCCGGTATCACGTAAGGCACACCACCCACCCGCTCCCTCGTGCTCCTGGCTGGCGACATCGGCGGGACGAACACCCGCCTCGCTCTCTTCCGCGACGACGGTGCCACGCTCGCACTCGCGCACTCGGCGTCGTACGAGAGCCGCTCGTTCTCTACCCTCGAGGAGATCGTCCTGCGGTTCCTTCGAACGTCGAAGCACGAGCCGGTGCGCGCGGCCTGCTTCGCCGTCGCCGGCGCGGTGGTGGGCGGGCAGGTGCGCGCGACGAACCTGCCGTGGGTCGTTCGGGACGACGAGCTCGAACGTCGCTTGATGGTGCCGCGGGTGACGCTCATGAATGATCTCGAGGCCGCAGCGCACGGCGTGCTCGCGATCAGCGACGAGTCGGACCTGCTCCCGCTGCAGTGGGGTGAGGTCGCCGAGGAGCACGGGGCGCTCGCGCTGGTTGCCGCGGGCACCGGACTCGGCGTCGCACTGATGCAGTGGGACGGAACCCGATACCAGGTCTCGCCGTCCGAAGGCGGACACGCGAGCTTCGCGCCCCAGGACGAGGTTCAGGACGCGTTGCTCGTCTTCCTCCGCGCCGAGTTCGGGCATGTGAGCTTCGAGCGAGTCGTCTCGGGACCGGGGCTCGCGAACGTCTACCGGTTCCTTCGCGAGTATCGGGGCGTACCCGAGCCCCGGTGGCTCACCGAACGCATCGGTGGTGGCGACCCGTCGCCGGTCATCTCGGCCGCGGCGCTCGCACACGAGGACGACGTGTGCGACGAGGCACTGTCGATCTTCGCGTCCGTGTACGGGGCAGCGGCGGGAAGCGTGGCGCTCACCGCGCTCGCGATGGGCGGCGTACTGATCGGCGGGGGAATTGCCCCGAAAATCCTACCGCGCCTCCGGGACGGGCTGTTCCTCGACGCGTTCGCCCACAAGGGGCGGTTCAGCGACGCCATGCGGCGCATCCCGGTGCAGGTGGTGTTGGCGCCGAACGTCGCGCTCCTTGGCGCAGCCGAAGGGGCGAGGAAGTCGCTCGCGGAGTAGGGAATCGGCCCGGCATTGCGGCGCACCCCGAAGTCAAGGAGTCCCGGGGTCATTCGGAGCGGAGGCCCAAAGAGCCGCAGTCGAGTACGAGGCGTGGAAGCGCAGCCGGCGCTAGCGCGGATTACGCACGCCGCCCGCCCCTGGCGTGCGCATTGCGAGGGGAACGCTGACAGCGGAGGGGGCGTTCACCGACTGTGCGTCGCAGCGATTGCGACCATCCTCCTCGAGGAATTGGAGGAGGACATCATGATCGAGCAACGCACAGGGTACGGAATCACGGTGTCGGTGCACCTTCCATACGATCAGGCCGTGGAGCGCATCCGCGCCGAGCTCGCGAAGGAAGGATTCGGTGTGCTCACCGAGATCGACGTGCGCACAACCCTGAAGTCGAAGATCGGCGCCGAGTTTCGACCATATCTGATCATCGGCGCCTGTAATCCAACTTTGGCGCACAAGGCACTCACCGCCGAAATCGACATCGGCCTGCTGCTGCCCTGCAACGTGATCGTCTATGAAGCCGACACGCCGGGGGAAACGGTGATCGCCGCGATGGATCCCATCCAGGCGCTCGACCTCGCCGGGAACACGGCGATTCGTCCTGTCGCCGAGGAGGCCCGCTCTCGTCTGGTGCGCGCGCTCGAGGGCACACAGCAGTAGATCACTGCCCGGCCGCGGAACGCCATGCTCGACAGAAGGCTTCAGCACGCTCTATGAGCGCGGGTTCGATCCTGGTTCCGCTCGACGGTTCGGACAAGGACGCTCGAGCGCTCGCGATAGCGTTGGCGCTCGCAGAGCTTTCCGGGGCGGAGCTGCACCTCGTTCACGTGCTCGATCAGCACGCACACGACGACAGCGACAGCATCGCGCAGCGAACCGCGGAGCGGCGGCTCGAGGAGCGCGCCGGTGAATTGGCCGTTGAGCAGCGCGCTCGTATCAGCTGGGCTATTTCGACCGGCGGGGATGTCGCCGACGAGCTGGTGCGACATGCCGAGGAGCGCGACGCGCTCCTCGTCGTCATGGGGACGCGAGCGCCTACCGTCGTCGGCCGAGTCATCGCCGGCAGCGTTGCCGATCGCGTGATGCGCGAGTGCACGCGCCCCGTCGTCCTCGTGCCTCCCGGCACGGCCTACATGGCGGGCAAGCGGATCCGGTTCGGCCGCGTGCTCGTTCCGCTCGATGGGTCCGGCCTGGCCGAACGGGCCCTCGACTTCCTCCTCCGGCTGCCGCACGCGAACGCGCTCGAGTACGTGCTCCTGACAGTAGTGCCGCCGGGGCCGGAGTCACGCCTGATGACCGGCGCAGCCGACTCGGATGACGCGCGCGCGCCGGAAATGTGGTTGGAGGAGGTGGCCGCCCGCGCCCGTGCACACGGCCTGACCGCCGTCGAGACGCAGGTGGTGGAAGCCGCCGACCCGTCGCGCATCATCGCGGAAGCCGTTCGGGAATACCTCGTGGAGATGATCGCGATGAGCACCCGGGGCGCTGGGGGGCTCCGCCGTCTGGTGCTGGGGAGCGTCGCCGAGGGCGTCGTCCGTGCCAGCGAAGTCCCGGTGCTACTGTTGACCCCGGCGACTCTCGCCCGAACGCACAATCCGTAGCCTCGGGGCGTCGATCCGCTCTCGAGCGGCTCGTCGCGCCTACAGGCGTAGATTTTTTTCATCATCGTGGCAACCCTACAGGCGTAGTCGGCGACTAACGGCGTGAACGCAGCGCCGGGACAGGCCGGCGCCTCGCGCTCGTCGTCCCTTCGTCAAACCAGGACTACCCGATGCGCACATCCCTCCTCCCCATCGCCGTGCTGGCCGCCGGGTTTTCGCTCGGCGTCACTTCGGCCGCGGCACAGGCTCCCCTCAAGACGCTCACGAAACCCGACGTCGAGTACGAGGAGCCGTTCACGGTCATCAGCGCGGTCCGCGAGCTGCGCGACGGTCGCGTGATCGTCTCGGACGTCCGCGAAAAGACCGTCCAGCTCATCGATCTCAAGGCCGGCTCCGCCACGAAAAT
>DASURJ010000342.1:0-16130 GCA_036280115.1 Gemmatimonadaceae bacterium | reverse complement strand
GCATCGCAGGTGCGCGAGGCGGTGGAGGCGTTCGCGCCGGTCGCGCGCTCGCGCCACGTCGCCGTGCGGGCGGCGCTCGAACACGACATCGTGTCCGTCGTGGATCCCGGCGCGCTGCGACAGATCCTGCTCAATCTGCTCGATAACGCGGTGAAGTACGGGCCGCAGGGACAGACGATCACGGCGGGCACCGGGGTTGGCCGTGATGGTCGCGCGCAGATCTGGGTGGACGATGAGGGCACGGGGATCGCGGCGGGCGACCAGGCGCGTATCTGGGAGCCGTTTCGTCGGCTCGACGGCGCGGTCGAGGCGGGGATCTCGGGGAACGGTATTGGGCTGGCGGTTGTGCGCGAGCTGGTCCTCGCGCAGGGCGGTGCGGTGTCGGTCCACGATGCGCCTGGAGGCGGCGCGAGATTCCTGGTGACGCTGCGCTGCGCGAGCCCACGCCTGGCGTGCGACGTCCCGGCGCCGGTTTCGCTCACCTCCTCGCCGGCTGAGTCCGAGGTGCTGCCGGTCCGATGAAGCGGATACTCATTGTCGAGGACAACGCGGACCTCGCGTTCGGCCTTCGCAACAGCCTGGAGATCGCGTCGTACGAGGTCATCGTCGCGAGTGATGGGCCGTCGGGGCTCCGCGAGGCGCGCACAGTGTCACCCGACCTCGTCATTCTCGATCTCATGCTGCCGGGGATGGATGGGTACCGTGTGCTGCGCGCCATTCGTGAAAGTGGGTCGCAGGTGCCGGTGCTGATCCTCACGGCGCGCGGCGAGGAGGCGGACAAGGTGACGGGATTCCGGCTCGGCGCCGACGACTACGTGACGAAGCCGTTCGGGGTGCTGGAGCTGGTGGCGCGGGTGGAGGCGGTGTTGCGGCGCGCGTCGGCCTCGGCCGCGCCGAAAGGCGGGCTGGCGGACACGTCGCGTTTCGGGGACATCGAAATTCAGCCTGTTGCGCGTGTCGTGCGGCGGGGTGGTCGTCCGGTCGAGCTATCGCCGAAGGAGTACGAGCTGCTGCTGGCGCTGGTGCAGCGGCCGGGGCAGGTGATCTCGCGAGCGGAGCTCCTCAAGACCGTGTGGGGGTACCACGCGTCGGTCGTGAGCCGGACGATCGACACGCACATCGCGGAGCTGCGGCGCAAGCTCGAGCCAAATCCGGCGTCGCCGCGGCATATCACGACGGTGTGGAAGACGGGGTACAGGTTCCTGCCGTGAGGCCCTGCGGGCCTCACGGCGAGGGACAGCCATCAGCCATCAGCTCGAACGGCGAGCTGACAGCGATCGCACTCGCACTTCCTCACCGCCTCGCCGCCACAGGCGCATCCCGGGATCGGGACGCGTGGCGTCCCGTGATTGGGAACGAATGGAGGCTCGCCGCGCTGGGGTGAAATCGTAACTCGCGACGGCATACTGGCTTAGCCTCGTCGCATTTCGTGGCATTCGGTTCGCCTAACGGCGACGGTGAATCCGACCGCCGCGACTTCCGAGGTCGGCCTCCAGACACCGCAGCGTGCCGCATGTTCCGATACGCGTTCCGTACCCTCGCGAAAACCCCTGCGTGGACGCTTGCCGCCGTCGCGTGCCTCGCGATCGGCATCGGCGCCAACACGACAGTCTACACCCTGGTGCGTTCCCTCGTCATCGCGCCGGTCCCGACGCCGGACAGCAACGGGCTCGTCATGCTCGCGGAAACACCGCCGCGCAACCCGACGGATCCCGACTACGACGGCATAGCGCCGGCGAATCTCGTCGACTGGGAGCGTCAGAGTGAGACGCTCGAGCGTGTGGCGGGCTTCGGTTGGTGGGACGTGAACATCACTGGCATCGACGAGCCGGAGAGCGTCGTCGGGTTCCGGGTCACCGAAGACTTCTTCCGTGTGCTCGGCGAGGCGCCCGCGGTCGGTCGCGCATTCACCGCCGAGGAGATGCGTGAGGGGAGCACCGATCGGGTAATCCTCAGCTATCCGCTGTGGCAGCGCCGGTTCGGCGGTGATGGCAGCGTCGTTGGAACGAGGGTGATGTTGAACGGAGAGAAGCACACGGTCGTCGGCATCATGGGTGAGGACTTCATCTTCCCGCCCGGTGCGGAGCTGTGGACGCCGTTCGCGCTCGATGGCGCGGCAGGGCGAGATCGCGACGGGCGCTGGCTGTCGGCACTCGGGCGGCTCAAGCCGGGCGTGACGCTCGAGCAGGCGCGTGCCGAAGCGCGGACGATCGCGCGGCGCCTCGAGCTGCAGCATCCCGAGTACAACACGAAGTGGGGGATGCGGGTCGAGCCGGCCCAGGTGTTTTATGGGCGAAACCCGCGCCCGTACGTGCTGGTGCTGCTCGCGTCGGTCGCGTTCGTGTTGCTCATCGGGTGTGCGAACGTGGCGAACCTGTTGCTCGCCCGGGCGACGACGCGTGGGCGCGAGCTCGCGGTCCGCGTGGCGTTAGGCGCCACGCGCCGCGACCTGGTACGCCAGCTGTTCGCGGAGAGCGCGGTCATTGCGGTGCTTGGTGGCGCACTCGGTGCGCTGCTCGCGCTGTGGGGGGTGCGACTCATGCGGGACGCCCTGCCGGCCGACCTGGTGCGGTTCAACCCGGGGTGGACGCGCATCGTGGTGGACATGGACGCGCTCGCATTCACCCTCGTCGTGTCGCTGGCGACGGCGTTGATCGTCGGTCTCATCCCGGCGCTCGTTGCGTCGCGCGCGGATCCCCAGCAGGCGCTCAAGGAGAGCGGTCGGACCGCGACCGGCGCTGGAGGTCGCCAGCGGCTGCGCAGCGCACTCGTCGTCGGTGAGGTAGCGCTCGCCCTGATGCTGCTCGTCGGGACGGGGCTCATGGTGCGCAGCTTCATCGGGCTCGTCGAAACGGAGCAGGGCTACCGCCGCGAGGGCGTGCTGACGATGCAGATCGCGCTTCCGAGCGCGCGCTACGACACGGAGGAGAAGCAGGTTCGGTTCTACAACGCGCTCCTCGATCGGGTCCAGACCCTTCCGGGCGTGCAAGCCGCGGGTGTCACGAGCGCGCCGCCCCCGGCCTGGAACGATCAATCGGCGCGGTTCATCCTCGAGGGGGAACCCAAGCCGCAGAGCGGCGACCCGGCGCATCGGGAACGGATGCGCGCGGTATCGGACGCGTACTTCGGCGCCCTCGGTATTCCGTTGCGTGCCGGCCGGGCCTTCACGCGCCACGATGACGCGGCGAGCCCGAGCGTGGCGGTCGTCAGCGAGGCGCTCGCGCGGAAGTACTGGCCTAACGACAATCCCATTGGCAAGCGCATCTCGTTCGTGGCCGAGTCGATGTTCGTCACGACGGTCGTCGGGGTGGTGGGTGACGCGCGCCACAACCCGAACGTCGGTCGCCCGGCGCTGGCACCGGTCGTCTACGTCCCGGTGACCCAGTCACCGTGGAGGACGATGACGCTCATGGTGCGTACCGCAGGTGATCCGCTCGCGGCAAACGGCGAGGTACAACGCGCGATCGGCTCGATCGACCCGGCGCTCGCCGCCGGCGAGGTGATGACGCTCGAGCGCATGCTGTCCGCGGGGCTCTCCCCGCAGCGGATCACGTCCGGCATGTTGAGTGTGTTCGCGGGGATCGCGATGCTGCTCGCGGTCATTGGGATCTACGGCGTCATCTCGTACAGCGTCACGCAGCGCACGCACGAGATCGGGATTCGGATGGCGCTCGGGGCGCAGCAGCGTGACGTGATCCGGCGCGTGCTGCGCCACGGGTTTCTCCTGGCAGCGATCGGAATCGGCATCGGCGGGGTGGCATCACTCGGAATGACGCGCGCGATGGCGACCGTGCTCCATGACGTGAGCCCGACAGACCCGCTGACGTTCATCATCGTGGTGCTGGTGCTCGTCGGGGTTGCGGCGCTCGGGAGCTGGCTCCCGGCTCGACGCGCGGCGTCCGTCGACCCGGTCGTTGCCCTTCGGTCCGACGGATAGTCCGGGCACTCATCGATCGGCACCCTGAAGCACACACATCGCGAGAGCTTCGGCATGCTCATGAACGACCTTCGTTTTGCGGTGCGCGCGCTCATGCGCAGTCGCACGTTCACGATCACGGCCGTGTCGACCCTGGCGTTCGGCATCAGCGTCAACACGGCGATCTTCAGCGTCGTCGACTCGGTCTTGCTGCGGGAGCCGCCGTTCGACGAGCCGGAGCGGATCGTCTCGGTCGAGGGGCAGAACCTCGGACAGGGGCTCCGTGTGGCGAGTGTCGCCTACGCCGATGTGCTCGATTGGCGTGAGAGTGCCGGGGCATTCGAGGAGATCGCCGTCCTTCGCAGTACCACGTTCAACTTCGCCAACGAGGCCGACGCGGAGCGGGCGAACGGTGTACGCGTCTCGTCGAACTTCTTCCGCGTGTTCGGGGCGCGGCCGCAGCTCGGTCGCACGTTCAACGCCGACGAGGAAACGTTGGGCAAGGAGCGGGTCGTCGTGCTGACCGACGCCTATTGGCGCCGCCGGTTCGGCGCCGACCCGGGCGTCATAGGGCGTCAGCTGTCGCTCAGCGGGTGGCAGTACACTGTGGTGGGGGTGATGCCGAGCGGCTTCGCGTATCCGCCCGACGTCGAGTTGTGGGCGCCGTTCGCACCGGACTCGCAGGCGCTGCATCGCGGCAGCCGGTTCATCCGCGCCGTCGGCCGCCTGGCGCCCGGCGCGACGCCCGAGCGAGGCACGGCTGAGCTGAACGCGGTCGCGACGCGGCTCGAGCAGGCGTATCCCGGGTCGAACACCGGCTGGCGGGCCAACGCCCGACCCATTCAAGAGGTGCTGGTGGGTGAAGCGCCGGTGCTGCTGTACACGTTCCTCGGTGCCGTCGCGTTCGTGTTACTCATTGCGTGCGCGAACGTCGCGAACCTGCTGCTGGCCCGCGCGTCGGGGCGCGCGCGTGAGGTGGCCGTGCGCAAGGCGTTAGGCGCGTCGAGCTGGCGGCTGGTTCGGCAACTCCTCACGGAGAGCGTGGTTCTCGCGCTCGCGGGCGCCGTGGTGGGCACGCTCGTGGCGTTATGGCAGGTGCGGCTGCTCAAGGCGGTGCTGCCCATGCCGCGCTCGCCGTGGTTGACGATCGAGGTGAGCTGGCGGGCCTTGGTTTTCACGATCGGGCTCGCGGTCGTGACGGGTATCATCGCCGGGATCATTCCGGCGCTCCGACTTGCGGGAGGCAGCGTGCGCGAGTCGCTGGCGACCGGCATGCGCGGCGCCGGAACCGCGCGCCGCAGCCGGACGCAGCGCGGACTGGTCGTGGCCGAGGTGGCGCTCGCGGTGGTCCTGCTGTCCGGCGCGGGCCTCCTGTTGGCGAGCTTCGCACGCCTCCGGGCGGTGCCGCCGGGTTTCACGGCCGACGGTGTGCTCGTGGCGCGGCTAACGCTTGCCGGCCCGCGGTACCAGTCGCGGGATGCGATGGCAACGTTCTACGACGCGGTGCTCGCCCGTCTTCGGGAGACACCGATGGTCGAAGCCGCGGGCGCGGCGGGCGCGCTGCCCCTGAGTGGCTCGACGAACACGTCGAACTTCCGCCTTCCCGGGCGCCCGGCGCCCGCGGAGGCCCAGGACCCGACGTCGCGGTGGGAGCGCGTGACGCCGGATTACTTCCGTGCGCTCGGGATTCCGCTCAGACGTGGCCGATCGTTCACCGAGCATGACGTCGACGGTGCGCCGAAGGTGGTGGTGGTGTCCGAGGCGTGGGCGCGCACGTTCTTTCCCGGTGAGGCCGACGTCGTTGGGCGTCACATCGGGTTGGGGGGCAGCAGCGACCGGGCCGAGATCGTGGGCGTCGTGGGCGACGTGCGCTACGACGGGCTCGACGAGCCCGTGCAACCGACGATGTTCTTTCCCTACGCGCAGGTCGCTGATGGCGGGATGAGTCTGGTCGTCCGCGTCTCCGGCGACCCGGCGACGATGACGGCCGTGGTGCGCGAGGCCGTGCGCGGCGTGGATCCGTCGATCCCCGTGTACGATATGGCGACGATGCAGGAGCGGGTGTCGCGGTCGCTGCTGGCTCAGCGACTGAGCAGCGGGATGATCGGCGTATTCGCATTCATGGCACTCGTCCTGGCATCGGTCGGCGTGTACGGCCTGATCGCGTACACGGTGGCGGAGCGCCGTCACGAGATCGGGATTCGGCTCGCGCTTGGCGCCCAGGGGAGAGACGTCAGGCGGCTCGTCATCGCTCAGGGGGTGCGACTGACCCTGCTCGGCGTGACGATTGGTGCGGCGGGTGCCGTCGTGATCGGCCGCGGGCTCCGCGGCATGCTGTTTGGGGTAACGGCAATGCATCTCCCGACGCTGCTTGGCGTCTCGGCGACTCTGCTGGTCGTCGCCGCGCTCGCGAGCTGGATGCCGGCGCGCCGGGCGGCCCGGACGGACCTTCTCGGCGCGCTGCGGGGGGAGTGACGTGGCGTTTGAGCGACGGAACGCCAGGCTCTGAGCCGTGGAGGAAACCGAGGTGGTGCGCGCGCGACGTCGTCGCGAGCGATATTGACGGGCGCCTTCACCGGAAATACGTAGCGGTTCGACCTCGTAGCGGTTCGTCCTCGACCTCAGGTTCGTGGTGCCGAGCTCCCTCCCGACCGGATCCAGTCCCTCGGTCCTCATTGCGGACGATCAGCCCGCGGTGCTCGATGCACTCCGGCTGCTTTTCAAGGAGGAGGGCTGTCGGGTCTTCACCGCGGCTCGGCCTGTCGAGATCATCAAGGTCGTGGAGGGGCAGTCGATCGACGCGGTAATCATGGACCTCAACTATGCGCGCGACACGACGTCGGGGCGCGAGGGACTCGACGTACTCGCGCGCCTCCGGGCGATGGACGCGACGCTGCCTGTCATCGTCATGACGGCGTACGGCAGCGTGCAGGGCGCGGTCGAGGCGATGCGGCGTGGCGCAGCCGACTACATCGAGAAGCCGTGGGACGACGAGCGACTCGTCGCCATCGTGCGGACGCAGGTGGAGCTCGCGCGGGCTCGGCGCGCGAACGAGCGTCTCGCGACCGAGAACCGTCGCCTCGCGCCTAACGTTCCGCCACTCATCGCAGGGTCGCGGGCGATGCAGCTGGTGCTCGAGCTCATCGAGCGGGTCGCGGCGTCCGACGCGAACGTGCTCATCACCGGCGAGCACGGGACGGGGAAGGAGGTGGTCGCGCAGCGGCTGCACGCCGGCTCGCACCGCGCCTCGCGGCCGCTCATCACCGTGAATGCTGGTGGACTCTCGGAGGGTGTTGCCGAGAGCGAACTATTCGGCCATGTAAAGGGCGCGTTCACGGATGCGAAGACCGATCGCGTCGGCTGCTTCGAGCTCGCGGATGGCGGCACGCTCTTTCTGGACGAGATCGCGAACATGGCGGCAAAGCTCCAGGCGAAGTTGTTGCGCGTGCTGCAGACCGGCGAGTTTCAGCGCGTGGGATCGTCGCGGACGTTGCGCGCCGACGTGCGGGTGCTCGCGGCGACGAACGCGGACATCCGCGCGGAGATCACCGGGGGCCGCTTTCGCGAGGATCTTCTCTACCGGCTCAACACGGTGGAAATCCGGCTCCCGCCGCTGCGCGAGCGTCGCGACGACACCCCGCGCCTCGCGGCGCACTTTCTCGCGCAGTACGCGGCGCGGTACCGCAAGGAGATTCACGGCTTCGACGATGACGCGGCTGCCGCGATGCAGGCGCATGCGTGGCCGGGCAACGTCCGCGAGCTGCAGCATGCCGTGGAGCGTGGTGTCCTCATGGCGCGCTCGGGCGTGATCACGAGCGAGGATCTCGGTCTGAGGGCGGCCACGGCCGGCAGGGACGCGGACCTCGCCGGCATGACGATGGATGAGGCGGAGAAGTTCATCATCCAGCAGGCGCTGGCTCGCCACGACGGCAACGTCATCCAGGCGGCTGAATCGTTAGGCATGAGCCGGAGCGCGCTCTACCGGCGGATTCAGCAGCATGGCCTCTGATCGGGAATCGGGAATCGGGAATCGGGAATCGAGACGACCCGGGAACCGGGAACGGGGAAACCGGGAAGCGGGAACGGGGAACCGGAGGTCGAGGGCCGGGACCAAGGCGCGGGCGCATCCGCCGCTCGAGGTCAGGCTTCCGCTCATTGTCCTCGGCGGTGGGCTACCGGGCGTCGTCATCTCGCTCATCTGGCTCTGGACCGGCGAGCACGGGATGGAGGTGCGGTGGACCTTGAGCGTGCTCGTGGTCGTCGCGTGGCTCGCGGCGGCGGCGCTCGCGCGCGAGCGGGTCGTGCGACCCCTGCAGACGCTGTCGAACCTGCTCTCGGCGCTCCGCGAGGGCGACTTCTCCGTGCGAGGCGCCGGCGCGAACGAGGAGGACGCGCTCGGCATCGCGATGACCGAAGTCAACGCCCTCGGCAACACGCTGCAATCGCAGCGGCTCGGCGCGATGGAAGCGACCGCGCTCCTCCGTACGGTGATGGCCGAGATCGACTCGGCGATCTTCGCGTTCGACGCGGCCGGCAAGCTCCGGCTCATCAATCGAGAAGGCGAGCGCGTGCTCGGCCAACCGTACGAGCGGCTGCTCGGGCGTGAGGCGGATGCGCTCGGCCTCGGGGTTTACCTGCGTGAAGACGCGCCCCGCACGCTGGAGACGATGCGTGAGGGACGGACGAGCCGCTGGGACGTGCGGCGACGCGAGTTTCGACAGGACGGGCTACCGCATCGACTACTCGTGCTCACCGACGTGAGCCACGTGCTGCGTGAGGAAGAGCGCCTCGCCTGGCAGCGCATCGTGCGCGTGCTGAGCCACGAGATCAACAACTCGCTCGCACCCATCAAGTCGATCGCGCGCAGCCTGCAGCGCGTGATCCGGCGCGAGCCACGCCTGCCTGACTGGGAACCCGAGGTCCTGCATGGGCTCGACGTCATCGAGGGGCGGTCGGGATCTCTGAGCCGATTCCTCCAGGCGTACGCGAGGCTCGCACAGCTTCCGAAGCCAGTGCGCCGGCCGGTGGACGTCGAAAGCTGGGTGCGGCATGTCGTGGACCTCGAGGAGCGTGTCGCCGTGACGGTTTGTCCGGGGCCGCCCACAACGGTCAACGCGGATCGCGACCAGCTCGACCAGCTCCTCATCAACATCGTGCGCAATGCCGTGGACGCGGTCGCGGACACCGGCGGTGGCGTTCGCGTGTCGTGGACGGCGGACGACACGTCGCTCGTCCTGGACGTGGACGACGAGGGGCACGGGCTCAGCGATACCGCCAACCTGTTCGTGCCGTTCTTCACGACCAAGCCTAACGGGACCGGGATCGGCCTCGCGCTCAGCCGTCAGATCGCCGAGGCCCATGACGGGGTGCTCACGCTGGGGAACCGTGTGGATCCGCCGGGCGTTCGCGCGCGCCTACGGCTTCCGTTGCGTTGATGGCGTGCCGCCGAGCCCCTTCGGCAAGGTCGTGAGCCAGCGCGCGTGCCTCACGACGCCCCACAGGCCGATGAGGATGGCTTCGGCGGCATCATGACGGAGTGAGGTCGGCCTCGGCGCATTCGACCATTCGATCACCCGGCGGGCCACCGCGTCGGCCACGCGCTTGGCCTGCTCGCCCGAACGCTGTTCGCGCGGCAGGAGAAAGAGCGTTCGCCACTCCTCCGCGCTGACGCGGCGCACGCGTGCTCCGTACCGCTCGCTCAGCGTTGTCCAGTGGTCGGCGAGCGGACCGCCACCCTCGAGGACGACGTAGGTGGGGTCGAACGCTTCGTGAAGGAGCGCGGGGATCGCGCGCTTGAGCCGCACCGCGGCCCCGAAGTTCTGCGAGCGATACCAGATGAGCCGACCATCGTCGCGGTAGGCGGCGAGGCCCGTGCGTATCCCGACATCGACGGCGAGGAGCGATGGCATGCGTCAGCGTGGCGCGCGTCGAGTAGCGCCGCTGTCGTTGGGGCACACCGTATGCCTCTTCCGCTGCCCTCTCATCGAGTGGAGGCGTTATGGCTGAACGACGTACCGACCGCGACAGTGCGGATCGGAAGGCGCACGGAACGCATGGCCGTGGTGGATCCGAGGAGCAACGCGTCGATGACGCGAACGTCGAGCCCGATGTCTCGCGCGGGACGGAGCGCGAAGGAGGTCGCGGGTCGGCCGCGTTCGGGAGCCAGGGATCGGGCGGGTCGGTGATCGACAAGCGGAGCAAGGACTGAGCTCATCTCGAGCGCACCTCGTCATTCCGAGCGCAGCGAGGAATCGCCGTCGTCCCGACAGAGGGGACCCTCTACCGGCAGCCCTGCGATTCCTCGACTCTGGCGCGTCGCGCCTCCGCTCGGAATGACACCGCGATTCCTCGACTGCGGCCGCTCCGCGGCCTCCGCTCGGAATGACACGAGGCTCGGGATGCCGCTACGGCTGCCGGTCGCGCAGATGGCGCTGCTCTCCGACAGCGTACGCTTCCCGCAGCCAGCTCAGAAACGTGGCGTCGATGTCGGCCGGCTGCGTCAGGCGGAAGTGATGGACGTGGTTACGTGCCGAGATCGTTTCGATCCTGCGGAAGCGCGGGTGCTCGAGACGGCGGGCGAGGACTACGTGGCCGTCGAGCCACTGGCGGCGCGGCGTCACCTGCGCGAACGACATACGGACCTGGAAGGCGATGCGCGTCTTCTCGGGAAGCACGATCACCGGACCGATCCTCTCGATGGCCGTGACCACGCGGTCGTACAGATCGCGGACGATCGACTCGCGGCCACGGAAGTGGTGCTCGAGCTCGTGGAGCCCCGCGCAGGTGTGCGTCTGAACGCGGTTGGCGAACAGGCGCTCACACTGCGGGCAGCGCCAGAGTGCGCCGCCCATCACGTGCCGGTCAGGCGTCTGGCGAGACATCGCTGCCTAACGGTGGGTCTCGAAATCCCCAGAGCGTTGGTGACGCGAGCTCGACGCAGTTGCCGGCTGGGTCTCGGAAGTAGAGTGATCGACCGCCGCGCGGCCACATCACCTCCGACTCGATGGTGATACCCGCCTGCTCGAGGCGGGTGCGCCACGCGGGGATCTCGGCGTCGGGAATGGCGAAGGCGACGTGTCCGGGACCGGTTGCGCCGTGGGTCGGAACGATCGCTCCGGCCACCACCGACGCTTCGCTCCTCGTGCGCTCCGCGTTGAAGACGAGGAACATGCCGTCGCCGCAGCGGAAGAACACGTGCCTCCCGGGAACGCTCGAGTAGCGCTCCAGACCGAGCACCTGGGCGTAGAACCGCTCCGCGGCCTCGAGGTCGTGGGCGTAGAGGCATGCTTCCAGTACGCGATCGATCGGTCGCATCAGATGGGGAATCCTTGGTGTCATTCCGAGCGGGGGCGCGGTCGGGCGCCGGAGTCGAGAAATCCTCGGCAACCCAGTCGAGGGCCCCTCTTTCGGGACGACAGCGATTCCTCGACTGCGGCTGCGCTTCGCGCGGCCTCCGCTCGGAATGACACCAAAGTGGGCACTCTCACATGATTCTCACAACGTCCGAATGAGCCGCGTTGGTGGGCTCGCGCTAGATTGGGCCCATGCTCGCCACCCTATTTCTCCTGCAAGTTGCCAGCGCACAGGCCGTTGCGCCTGGTCAGTCGTACGACGGTACAGGTCGCCCGGCGGTCGCAATTCCGCGGATCGCTGCCGAGGTGACCGTTGACGGGTCGCTCACCGAGCCGGTCTGGGGACAGGCCGCACGCCTGACCGGCTTTCAGCAATACCAACCAGCCGACGGCCGACCGGCCGAGGAGCGCACGGAAGCGCGGGTGTTTTATTCGCAGGACGCGATTTATTTCGGGATCCTGGCCTACGCAAAGAACCCGGCGTCGATCCGGGCGACGATCGCCGACCGCGACAATCTCGACAACGACGACCGGATCACGATCTACCTGGACACGTTCAACGACAAGCGACGGGCGTTCTTCTTCGTCGTGAACCCGTTAGGCGCGCAGGGTGACGGGATGCGGACCGAAGGGGCGGCGAGCGCCGGGAACATCTTCGGCGGGAACGTCGACTGGAACCCCGACTTCCGGTTCGAGTCGAAGGGGCAAGTCACGGACAGCGGCTATGTCATCGAGGTACGGATCCCGTTCAAGAGCCTGCGGTTCCCGACGAGCGAGCCGCAGACGTGGGGCGTGAACGTCGTGCGCAATGTCAAGGCGACGGGATTCGAGGACACGTGGACGGACGCGCGCCGCGCGACGGCGAGCTTTCTCAGTGAGGCGGGGACGCTCACGGGGATCACGGACATCGAGCGCGGGATCACGACCGAGGTGCAGCCGTTCGTGACGGCGCGGTGGGACGGCGCGCGCGGGATCTCCGGCGACTTCGAGCGCGACGACCTGAACCCGGACGCGGGAGTGAACCTCAAGGTCGCGCTCCCGTCGGTGACGCTGGACGCGACGGTGAAGCCCGATTTCTCACAGGTGGAGTCAGACGCTGGGCTCGTGACGGTGAACGAGCGGTTCGCGCTCTTCTTCGCCGAGAAGCGGCCGTTCTTCCTCGAGGGGATCGAGCTGTTCAACACGCCGAACCAGCTCGTGTACACGCGGCAGATCGCATCGCCGGTCGCGGGGGCGAAGGTGACGGGGAAGCTCGGCGCTATCAGCGTCGCCTACCTGTCGGCGCTCGACGACACGCCGTGTCCGAAGGTCATCGGCGACGTCGGCGATTTCGAGCAAGACTGCGACAAGGCGCTGTTCAACATCGCTCGGCTGCGCCGCGATTTCGGCGGGAACTCGACGGTAGCCCTCACGATCACCGACCGTCGTGCCGGCGACACGACGAACACCGTCGTCGCGGGCGACGTTCGCTATGTGTTCGGACGCATGTACTACTTCGAGTCGCAGGTGGGCGCGTCGTGGACGAAGGACGCGCTCGTGTTCGGCAACTCGGAGATGAAGGTTGCGCCCATCTGGAAGGCGGAGTTCGACCGGACGGGGCGCTCGTGGGGGTTCAACTATCAGCTCAACGGGATCTCGGACGAGTTCGTGAGCCGATCGGGCTTTCTGCCGAGGAACGGGACGATCCAGGCGCGCGGTTTCAACCGGTTGTCGTATTACGGGAAGCCGGGCGCGCGGCTCGAGAACATCACCATGTTCTTCGGACCGGAGCGTATCTGGCTCTACGACAGCTTCTCGCTCCCGGACGCGTACGAGGGGTCGGAGTCAGTGAACGCCATGTTCCGACTCCGGGGCGGTTGGAACGTGTCGGCGAACGTCGGGCGGAACTTCTTCACGTTCGACCCGCGGGCGTACTCAGCGCTCTGGATCGTGGGGCCGAGCCAGTTGCAGCCATACCTCCCCCCCGATGACCAGCTCTCGGGTCTCATGGAAGCGTCGCTGAGCGTAAATACGCCGACGTTTCGCCGCTTCAACGCGTCGATGACGCTGGCGCGGAACCAGGTACCGATCTTCGCCGAAGGGTCGGAGGGTCGGGAGCTCAGAGTGACGGGGAGCCTAACGCTGCGGCCGACAGTCAGCACGCGCGCAGAGGCAAGCCTGCAAGTGGCGCACATCGACCGGGCGTTCGATGGCTCGGAGTACGCGCGCACGGTCATCCCTCGCCTCAAGGTAGAGTACCAGCCGACGCGCGCGCTCTTCTTTCGGGTCGTGAGTCAGTACCAGTCGCAGCGCACGAGCGCGCTCCGGACGCCGACGGGGGAGTCGATATTCTTCCCGAACGGAGAGCCGGTGCCTGGGTTCCAGATCGGCGCGCTTCAGACGGATTGGCTCGTGTCATACGAGCCGACGCCGGGGACTGTGGCGTTCTTCGGGTATGGAGACACGCGGGAAACGCCCGGGACATCGAGTTTCTCCGATCTCGAAAGGCGGCGCGACGGGTTCTTCGTGAAGGTGGCATATCAGTGGCGGCGATAGCCTCGTTGCGGGGATCGGTCGTAGTTGCACCGTCACACCGGTCTGGTACCTCGACCCCGACCCCTCCACAGGATGCGGCTACTCCGCGCGGGGAAGGCCCGTGAGCGCTCGAAGCACCACCGAGCAGGCCCCCGGCGGCGGTGCGTCGTCAGGTCCCGACGTCGCCCGGCCGATCGCAGCGCCGCCGAGAGCACCGAGACTCACACAGGCGAGATCGATCATAAAGGCGAGGCGGAACGAGAACTGCGTGAGCGCTCGGCCGACCGGTCGGGGTGTCGTCGAACGCACTCCATCTCGCGTAGGGCGTCGCGAAGCCGGCGTGACGAGCCGACGAACACGGACGGCGAGTTCAAGGAATCGACGCGACATGGTGTCGTACCTCCAGACAAGGTTTCGCGAGCTCGAGCTGCGTTAGGATTCGAGCTCGCTCTACCTGGAATGACACCGCGTTGTTACGCGGCCGGCGTCCCGTGCGTGCACCACCGGAGTAGCACCGTGCCGAGCACCAGCGACGCGTCGCGCGGAATCACGATGGGCGGGTAGTCCGGGTTGAGCGACGCGAGTTCCACCCGCGACCCGGCCATACCGCCGACGCGCTTCACGACGTAGCCGCCGTCAGGCACGCGCGCGACCACCACCGCGTCAGGCACGAGCTCATCGCCCAGCTTCACGAGGATCGTGTCGCCGTCGTGGAGGAGCGGCACCATGCTGTCGCCCGTCACGCGCAACGCGACGTACTTCCCGTCCGGTGAGCCCTCAGGCAGCGGGATCCAGCGGTCACAGGGCTCGTCCCACAGCTCGCGTCCCGCGCCCGCGGCTACCGACAGATCGAGCGCCGGCGCGTGCCTGACGCGAGCCGCGGCCGCCACGACCTGCGCGAGCGTTCCCTCCTCCCACGCCGGCGCCATCTCCGGCTCGGCCGCGACCTCGCGGACGCGCGACCGCTGGATCGCTCGGCGCGCTCTGACCTCACGCACGAACCGGTCGGCACCACGTTCCAGCGTCTGCCGCTCCGCGACCGAGAGCGTGAGCCGTGCCTCCCGCGCGTACCACTCGAGGAAGCGCCACTCCCTGGTGTCGAGTGGGTCGAGCCGCTCCATGGCGCGCTCGCCCGCGACCCGCACGAGCAGGTCCTTCGCCCGCTCCATGCCCGTGCGCTCTGCGGCGTTAGGCGTCAAGTCGTCGTGTGTCACTGGTCCTCCTCTGCTGCGCTGGTCGGGCGGCCGGGTGGCGGCTGCGGGTGGTGCCCGGTGTCGTGGTGACGTGCGGTCTCGAGCGTGCGCCGCGCCCGCTCCGACAGCCCGCTGCGCCGGAAGAAGTCGTAGAGTGCCTCACGCTCGCCCGGACTCCACGGCCCGTCGACGCGGAGCGCGATCTCCAAGAGGCGGTCGCGCAGCCGCAGCACGCGCACGCGCACCGCGTTATGCGTGACGCCGAGCCACTCGGCGATGAGCCGCTGTGGGATGGACGCGCTCACCCAGCGGAGGAGCTGTCGCTCCTCCGGGGTGATCCCGGCGTCAACGACGCGCGACAGGCGCTCGAGCACGGGCGAGAGCGCGGGCGGATCGGCGGCCGGCCCGGCGCTCGCGCGAATGGACGCCTCCGAGCACACCTCGCGCACAACGCGCTCGGGGTTCCCGTGCGACACGGCCGCTTCGCCGGCCGCCATGCGTCGTTTCTCGGCACGCCGGTCGTTCGCAAGGCGATGGCGGATAGCGGCGACGAGGTATCCCGTCACGTTTGCGGGGATCGGGACACTCGACTGCATGAGATGGAGCGCGGAGTCGGCGAGGCAATCGTTGACGACGTCATCGCGTAAGGCGGGTTGCACGTGCGCTCGTCGCGCCTCTTTCCACACGGCCGGCGCGAACCGGCGGTAGAACTCACGGATCGCGACGTCGTCGTCGCGGCGCATCCGCTGCACCAGCTCCTGGTCGGTCCACGACTCGGCGCTTTCCTCGTGCTGTCTCTCGATTCGCATCGCCCGCTCATCCGCCGTGGACTGCCTGGTGTCATTTCGAGCGCGGTGTCATTCCGAGCGGAGCCGTCAGGCGGCGACGTCGAGGAATCGCAATCGTCCCGATAGAGGGGTCCTCGACCGGCACCCCTGCGATTCCTCGACGTCGCGCCCTGACGGGCGCTCCGCTCGGAATGACAGCCGCTTCGCTCGTTTCTCTCGACCACTCGTTCCCGCTACCTGGATGACACCGGGGTGTTACAACCGCAGATGCCGCGCGTGGCGCGCCGCCGTCCACGCGCGGAGCATGCGTTCGACGCGCTCCACGGTCGCGCCGGGGGTTGCCTCATGGTTGATGAGCTCGCGCAGC
>DASURJ010000341.1:0-3031 GCA_036280115.1 Gemmatimonadaceae bacterium | reverse complement strand
CTGCTGCGTGTTGTTCTGCGCCACCATCTCACCCGGCTGGCCCGGGATACGGAACGTGAGGACGCGCGCCCCCGGCTCGGTCGTCGGCACGCGCACACGCACCGACGCGGCCTCGCCGTCGCCGGACAACGTGACCGTCTGCGTGCTGACGATCCGGCCGCCGTCCTCCACGATCATCTGGACCTTCTCGCCCGTGTAGCCTCGCTGCGCGACCATCACGTCCACCACGAGCGACGCGCCTTCGAGTACGCTCCGCGGTGCCTCGACGCGGCTGACCTCGATGTCCTTCGTGAAGCGCTCTCGCCCGATGCCCACCGTAAACACCGGCACGTGCCGCGCACCGAGCGACATGACGGCATCCGTGAGCGAGCCACGCGAGTTGTCGGCGCCGTCGGACACGAGCACGAGTCCGGAGAGCGGCACACCCGTCAGTTCCTGTCGCGCCGACTCGAGGGCAGGCCCGAGCTCCGTCCGCGTGCCGTCGTAGGTGAGGTCCGCGAGCTGTGAGACGCGTTCGCCATTTCCCGAGAATCGGAACAACCGCACGACGAACTTCTCGGCGAGCGCGGCGTAGAGTGCGCTGTCTCGCCCGCCCAGCAGATGGCGCACGGCATCGGCACGCGTCACGCCGTCGAGGTCGGCAATACGCATGCTCCGCGAGTCATCGATCAGCACGCCAACGACGTTTCGTTGTGGCACCGCCTCGGAGACGACGAGCACCGGACGGAACACACAGAGGAGCACCAACGCGAGCGCGGCAATGCGAAGACCCATCAGAACCGCGCGGTCGCGCGTGCTACCGCGGAGACGCTGGCGCCCGTACGCAACGAGCGCCGGGATGCCAATTGCCAGCGCAATCGCCGCGACGATGTAGGTGCCGAGACCAGCCGCGAGCGCGAGCTGCCCCCGTTCGAACACCACGGGGCGGTACTTGAACAAGAACTCGAACAGAGCTTCCAACGCCACTCCAACGGTGATGCGCTGTGCCGACTCTCAGTGGCCGACGGGAGTGCCGACCATCATTCGATCGTTCCTGCATTTACGCGAGCCCGTGCACGCTCGCTGTCTGCGATGCGGCGCAGAGGCTCGGCATCTTCGACGTGCCCTCTTCGCTGGATAATCTGGGCTGGCACAGCAGGGTGGCGATGTGCCGAGCCCTCCTTGCAATCCTCTGACAAAGATGTCTCACTCGCTAGAGCCACAACCGTTGCCATCGCCGTGCCGCGGCACTATCGCGGAGGGGATCGCCGACGTTACACGATTGGACACTGCCAGTTCCTGGGCCGGGGCTACATCGCCGGAAGTCGGGGACCGGCGACCCGCGCGCGGGACGGGACGTCAGTCGCCGCGGATCGCTGCTCGCAATCGCTCGCAGTCGTGCAGCAGGAGCTCCGTGACTTCCTCGTCGCCACCGTACGTCGCGCGTTTCCGATCGCTGAACAGGATGTCGGTCCAGGCAGCGATGCTCGAGACCTTTTCGCGAACGACCTCGCGCGCTCCGGGAGCACTGCGCAATCGCTCGACGAGATCCAGCATGTCATCCTGCGCGGCTTCGTCGTCTCGACGCGCCGTCGTCGCCAGCCGCTCGATCTGTCGAACTATGTCCAGCGCTTCCTCGCGCGTCATTCGTCCTCGCCAGTGGATGCGCCGCGGGCAACCCCGTCATGAGAAACGTGCACGAGCTCGCTTCGAAAACGCGTTATCTTCGGAAACAGATTCCTGTTTCGCCTACTGCGACCTACATGCCCGACGCGATGACTTCCACGACGCCCACCGTCGCCCCGCAGCCCTCGAGCGCGCATACCGCATCCGACTGGCCGCGTCCCACGACGCTGATCGATGCCCCGCGGCTCGCCGTTCACCTCGGCGCGGACGTGTTCCTCGCGACCGAGACGTTTCAGCGTACCGGAAGCTTCAAGTTCCGGGCAGCGTACAACGTCGCGGCGAACGTGTCCCACCCCCACGTCATTACCGCATCATCGGGAAATTTCGGGCAGGCGATGGCCTACGCCTGCAAGCTCTTCGGGAAGCGATGCACGATCGTCATGCCGGCCAACTCGGCGCGGGTGAAGATCGACGCCGTACTGTCGCACGGAGGGCGGGTCGACCTCGTCGACACCGCAAAGGTTCGCCGAGCTGACCGCGTGGCGCAACTCGCCGCAGAGAATCCCGAAGCGTACGTGGCCAGTGCGTACGACGATCCGTTCGTGATCGCCGGTAACTCGTCACTTGGTGACGAGCTCCTCGCGTTGCCGACGCCCCCGGACGTGGTTGTTGCCCCGATCGGCGGCGGCGGACTTACTGCAGGTCTGGTCCAGGCCAGCGAGCGCGTGGGCGCTCGCATGCGCGTGATCGGCGCGGAACCAGCCATGGCGAACGACGCCGCACGGTCGCTCCGAGCGGGGCACATCGTCGTGAACGAAACAGAACCACAGACCATCGCCGACGGCACGCGCACGCTGAGTGTCGGGGTCCACAACTGGGAGATTCTCAGGGACGGCATCGAGACCATTGTCGAGGTGCCCGAGGACGCGATTCGAGAGGGTGTGCGGCTGTTGTTCTCACTTGCGAACCTGAAGGCGGAGCCGACCGGTGCGCTCGGCGTGGCCGCATTGCTGACATCACCGGAGACGTTTCGCGGGCGTCGCGTGTGTTGCGTTGTGACCGGCGGGAACGTGGATCCGGCCTTGTACGCGTCGCTCATCGCTGGATAAGTGCAGTTGCCATGGAACATTGATTCGAGCACCATAAGACGTGTTCCCACAGACATATACCTCACGAAGTCGCATCTAACATATGATATGCCGCACGCAGTCGTGCGGTTGGCTCGCATGCAGAACGAACAGCGCCTCGAGCGGATTGCCCGAGGCGCTGAGCGCTTCCGGAGCGGGAGGTCGATGGAGGTCGATGATCTCCGCTGATCGACCGACTGCTCTACCAGGTCACGCCGCGAGCGGCGATAGTGTCGGTCGTGCGCGGTAGAGGAGCGCGAGCATATCGAGGTCGCCGTGGCTTCTCGCCCGGTCCGCGG
>DASURJ010000340.1:0-2730 GCA_036280115.1 Gemmatimonadaceae bacterium | reverse complement strand
TTCAAATTTCATCCTTTTACTGCGGATGCAACAAAAGGATGAAATTTGAATCTGACCCCAATTCCGTGGGGTCGCCGAAGGGGCGGCTCCGAACCGGTTGGAGCGAACGAGGGGGGCCAGGACTGGAAAACCATCTGCCGGGCGTGTCGATTCCCGCGGAGCGTACCTACCCCCTCGGCAATCGGATGAATTGTGGAAACCTGGTGGCAGGACCTCCGTCATGGGCTCCGCGTCCTCGCGTCGCAGCCTGCGTTCGCTGTCGTCGCCGTCGCGTCGCTCGCGCTCGGCATCGGCGCCAACACGGCGATCTTCAGCGTCACGAACGCGTTGCTCCTCCGGCCGCTACCGTATGAGGACGCCGACCGCATAGCCATCCTGTGGCAGCGCTCGCCAGGACTCGGGGTCCAGCAGGACTGGTTCTCCACCGGCCAGTACCTGGATATCCGGACCGACAACCAGGTCTTCACCGACGTTGCCGCCACCATCGGGGCGAGCTTCAACCTGACGGGGACCGGCGTTCCCGAGCGCATCGACGGTGCGCGCGTGTCCGCCTCACTGTTCCCGCTCTTCGGTGCGAAGGCCGCTGTTGGCCGTGTGTTCGAGGCCGAGGATGACCAGCCCGGAAAGCCACAGGTCGTCATTCTCAGTAACGGCTTCTGGAAGCGCCGTTTCGGGGCCGACCGGTCGGTGGTTGGTAAGAGCCTGACACTCAACGGCAACACGTTCTCCATTGTCGGCGTCATGGCGGCCGACTTCGTGTTCGACAAGGAAGTCATGCCGGCGGTCAACGGTATCGCGAACGTCGATCTCCTGCTGCCGCTCCGCCTTCCCGAGAACGCACGCGCGAACCGCGGCGGCGAGGACTTCAACATCTTCGCGAAGCTCCAGCCGGGTGTCACCCTCGAGAGGGCCCAGGCCGACATGAACGTCCTGGCCGCTCGCATGAAGCGCGACTATCCGCAGAACTATCCGCCTAACGGCGGGCTCACGATCAGCGTCGTCCCACTCATCAATCAGGTCGTGGGCGACGTCCGGCTCGCTCTCTACGTGCTCCTCGGCGCCGTGGGGCTCGTCCTGCTCATCGCGTGCGGGAACGTCGCGAACCTGCTGCTCTCGCGCGGGGCGGTCCGGGCGAAGGAGATGGCGATCCGCGCCGCCGTCGGTGCGAGTCGGGAGCGTATCGTTCGACAACTGTTGACCGAGGCCCTGCTGCTCTCGGTACTGGGCGGTCTGCTCGGCTTGGCGCTCGCGTTCGTCGCGGTGAACGTACTCGGGCAGTTCGGGTCGGCGAAGATTCCGCGCCTTGACGAGATCGGGATCGATGGACGAGTGCTGGCGTTCACCTTCACGATCTCGCTCATCACCGGGATCGTGTTCGGACTGATGCCCGCACTGCGCGCGTCCCGGCTGGACCTGAACGACGTGTTACGCGAAGGTGGGCGGAGCGGGGTCGGGGGGAGCGCGTTCGGTCTCGGGCATCACCAGCTCCGAAAGCTGCTCATTGCCGCCGAGATCGCGCTCTCGCTCGTTCTGCTCATCGGCGCCGGGCTGCTCATCCGGAGCTACCAGCGCATCACGAACGCGAACCCGGGATTCGATCCGACGAACGTGCTTTCGTTCCGGCTATCGCTTCCTGCGTTCAAGTACAAGGGGCCCGACGAGGTCATCGCGTTCTACAAGCAGCTCGAGGACCGTCTGCGCGCGCTGCCGGGCGTGCAGTACGTCGCGTCGAACTACCTGTTGCCGCTGAGCTCCGTGGCCCTCGCCTGGGAGCCGATCGGCATCGAGGGGTACGTCCCGAAGGCGGCGGGCGAAGACCTCATCATCGCGAGTAGCGGCTACATCACGCCGGACTACTTCAAGGCGATGGGCATCCCGCTCCTCTCGGGCCGATACTTCGACGAGCGCGATGTTCGCGGCGCCCCCGACGTGGCGATCGTGGATGACAAGCTTGCCGAGCGGTTCTGGCCGAACGAGGACCCGATCGGGAAGCGGATGCGTCGTGGTGATTCTGGGCCGTGGCGGACGGTGGTCGGCGTGGTGGCCGACACCAAGGAGTACGAGGTGGACGGCGAGCCGCCCATCACGGCGTTCTACGCGGTTCAGCAGATCGGCGTGGGGACGCGATACGTCGTGGTGAAGACGCAGTCGGACCCCAGGGCGCTCTCGGCCGCGGTGACGCGTGAAGTACAGGCGCTCGATGCCGATTTGCCGGTTTACGAGATGGCGACGATGGAAGAGCGGCTCGCGGATTCCCTCGCGCGGCGGCGGTTCTCGATGGGGCTGCTGGTCGTGTTCGCCGCGTGCGCGTCGCTGCTCGCGGCCATTGGCATTTACGGTGTGGTGAGCTTCTGGGTCAGCCAGCGTACCCGCGAGCTCGGTATCCGCGCCGCGTTAGGTGCGCGGCAGACGGACATCATGGGGCTCGTCGTCCGCCAGGTGGTCGTGCTCGTCATCGGCGGAATCGCCGTGGGCCTGGCGGCGGCGTTCGCGCTGACGCGGGTGATGTCGAGCCTGCTGTTCGGCGTCAGCGCGACGGACGCGGTGACGTACGTGTTACTGGCGGTGGTGCTCGGCGCGGTGGCGCTCGTGGCGACGTGGGTGCCGGCCCGGCGCGCAGCCGGAGTTCCGCCGATCGTGGCCTTGCGGCAGGATTAATTCATCCTGGGCCATTGCCAGGAGTCGATGACGATGAACGACCCTCCCGACATGCAGGGCATGATGCAATTT
>DASURJ010000339.1:0-2708 GCA_036280115.1 Gemmatimonadaceae bacterium | reverse complement strand
GGTGCGCCATCCCCATTCCACAGCCGCTGCATCGGAACGCCACGCCACGCACACGCGACCCGGACGCCCCCTTCAGCGGTCGCTTCGAAACCTGTGGAGTGATTCCGATCGGCCACGAGCGCCGGCGTCGCGTCGGACTCTCGCCCTTCGCCGTCGCCGTCCTCGAGACGACCGTCGACTCCACGGTCGTCGACATGCTCGCGGAAATCGCGAGCGTCGCCGGCCCGGTGGTGGCGCACGTGTACACGTTCGAGGCGCAGCAGCGGTACGCCGATCAGCTCGACCGGCAGACCAACCTGCTCACCGCGATCATCAACGCGCTTCCCGATCCGATCGTCATCACGGACGCGTCGAACATGATCGTCGTGCAGAACAAGCGCGCCGAGCAGCTGCTCAGCATGCGGCCCGACGATAGCGAGGGGCGGCGCCGGGCGGTGGAGATCAACAACCTGCTGTACAGCTCGTTCCTCTCGAAGTCGACGCTCTCGGGCGGGGCATTGAGCGGCGCGCGAGAGCTGAACCTCGTCGATCCCACCGAGGGAACCGATCTGCTCTTCGAGGTGCTGGCGCATCCGCTCCCCGAGGAGATCGCGCGTCCCGGATCGCACCTGTCGGTGCTGCGCGACGTCACCGACCTCAAGCAGGCCGCCCTGCAGCTCGAGCGCCAGTTCCATCGCGAGCGGCTCGTCGAGCAACAGGCCACGCGCGAGCGAGACCGTCTCGAGCTGATTCTCCAGAACGTCGCCGATCCGATCCTGGTCACCGACGGCAAGTCGAACATCATCCTTCTGAACCGTCAGGCGGAGGAGCTGTTCGAGCTCACGGAGTCGGCTCGTGATCCCGCGATCATTCAGCGCGTGCGCAACAACGACACGAAGGTCACGTCGTTCATCTCGGATTTCGCGATCACTCCCGATCGCGCCCGCCGTGCGCACGTCTCGCTGGTGCGACCGACGACGGGCGCCGCGCTCCCCATGGAAATGGTGTCGGGAAAGATCTTCGACGAGCGGGGGGAGCCGATGGCGATCGTGTCCGTCCTCCATGACCGGACGAAGGAGGTGGAGAACGAGCGCCTCTACGAAGAGCTCAAGCGGTTCAGCGCGGAGCTGGAAGATCGCATTCGCGAGGCGACGCGCGACCTCGAAGAGCGCAATCTGCGTCTCCAGTGGCAGTCGCACGAGCTGGAGAAGGCGTACCGCCTCAAGAGCGAGTTCCTCGCGAACATGTCGCACGAGCTTCGTACGCCGATCAACGCCCTCATCGGCTACACGGCGCTCATGCTCGATCGCATCTACGGTGATCTGACCGCGAAGCAGGAGGAGGGACTCCACCGCATTCAGGTCTCGTCGCAGCACCTGCTGGCGCTCATCAACGACATCCTCGACCTCGCCAAGATCGAGGCCGGCAAGATGCCGATCCATCTCGAGCGGGTATCGCTGAACGAGATCATCACCGATGTCGCCGGGCAGATGGAGCCGATGGTGCGGCGCAAGGGTCTCGAATTCAACGTGCAGATGCCGGACGAGCCGGTGTACATGGAGACCGACCGTACGAAGGTGAAGCAGATCGTCCTCAACCTCGTCTCCAACGCCGTGAAGTTCACCGCGCGGGGCTCCGTCTCGATCTCGGCGCGCATCAACGGCAGCCAGGTACGTATCGCCGTCAGCGACACCGGCATCGGAATTCGCCCGCAGGATCTGGAAGTGATCTTCGAGGAGTTCAGGCAAGTCGACCAGTCGCGCACTCGCGAGTACGGCGGCACAGGCCTCGGTTTGAGCATCACGCGCAAGCTGATCGCGCTTCTGGGCGGCGACATCGCGGTGGCGAGCCAGTACGGGCGCGGCAGCACCTTCACGGTGACCCTCCCGGTCCATGGCGAGACGTTGACCGCCGACGAGCAGGTAGCTCGCGTGGCGCTGGCGCCGCCTCCCCGCACGTGACGCCGAGCGACTAACTTTCGCTCGTCCGCGTCGCCTGTCCCTGCCGGGAGCCGCTCGTCCATGTTCGATCCGCAGATACGCACGCTCGTCGTCGTCGGCGCCCAGTGGGGCGACGAGGGCAAAGGAAAGCTCGTCGACGTCCTCGCCGAGAGCGCCGACTGGGTCGTGCGCTACCAGGGTGGGGCGAACGCCGGGCACACGGTGGCGATCGGTGGGCGGTCGTTCGTCCTGCACCAGATTCCGAGCGGCATCCTGCACCCGGGCGTGCGCTGCGCGATCGGCAACGGCGTCGTACTCGATCCCGATACGCTCTTCCAGGAGATCGACGAGCTGATCGCGGACGGCATCGATGTGTCCGGCCGTCTCTACGTCAGCGATCGCGCGCACCTCGTGATGCCGTACCACAAGCTGCTCGATGCGGAGAGCAGCGCCAGCAAGCAGATCGGGACGACAGGTCGCGGCATTGGTCCCGCGTACGAGGACAAGGTCGCCCGCCGCGGCGTGCGCGTACTCGACCTCCGGCATCCTGAGCGGTTGCGGGCGCTCGTCGAACGTGGAATCGAGCACGCGAACTCGCAGCTGGCCGCGTTCGGGTCGCCACAGCGCGCTGATGCGGATGCGACGGTCGAGCTGCTCGAGCGCCTCGCGCCGAAGCTGCTCGAGCTGGCCGATGACATCGGGCTCATCGTATCGCGTGCGAGAAAGTCGGGAGCGGCCGTGCTCCTCGAAGGGGCGCAAGGCTCGCTGCTCGACGTCGATCACGGGACG
>DASURJ010000338.1:0-5041 GCA_036280115.1 Gemmatimonadaceae bacterium | reverse complement strand
GCGACCGTCGGGCTCCCCCGATCTCGCCCGGTCGCGCGCGCGGTCGAGCGTATCGGCGAGGCGAGCGGGATCGTACGGCTTGAGCAGGTAATCCAGGGCGCGGACGTCGAACGCCCGCGGCGCATGGTCGCTGAACGCGGTGACGAACACGATCGAAGGCACTTCGGTCGGGCCGAGCGCCTCGATGACCTCGAAGCCGTCGAGCTCGGGCATTCGGATATCGAGGAAGACGACGTCAGGGCGATGCGTGACAATGGCATCGATGGCCGAGCGCCCATCGGCGGCCTCGGCGGTGATGATGACGTCGGCGTGCTCGGCCAGCAACCGGCGCAGGCGACTTCGCGCGACGGCTTCGTCGTCGGCAATGATGACGCGGAGGCTCAAACCGCCACCGCCGCGAACCGACCCGGAGTGAAAGGCACGAACGGCAACTCGATGGTCGCAATCGTTCCCCCGCCCTCACGCGGTGAGACGCTGAGGGCGGCAGCGCCACGATACATGGCGTGCAACCGTTCGCGCGTGATCCGCAGGCCCACGCCATCCCGAATCTCGTCAGGCAAACCGACGCCATCATCCGCGAGCTCGAGCACGAGTGCGTCCGCTCGATCGCGGGTCATGACGCGCGCGCGAACCGTAACCTCGCCGCCGCTCGCCCGTGGCGCGATCCCGTGCTGAATCGCGTTCTCGGCAAGCGGTTGTACCAGGAAGGGGGGAACGCGTGCGTCGAACGTTGTGACGTCGGCGTCGATCGTCACTCGCAGCCGATTCCCGAACCGCATCCGCTCGATCTCGAAGTACGCCGCGAGCAGCCCGAGTTCCTCCCGCACGGAGATCTCGGCGTCGTGGGTGTCGAGCGACGCACGAAGGAGCCTCGCGAGTCGCAGGACGACGGCATCGGCTTTCCGCGGATCGCTGAAGATGAGATCGGAGATCCCGTTGAGCGTGTTGAAGAGGAAATGTGGGTGCAGCTTCGCCCGCAGCGACTCGAGACGCGCTTCGGTGAGCTGCGTCCCGAGGCGCAGCGCGTCGAGCTCGCGCGCGAGGTAGCGCTGCTGGTACACGGCCGCCTGAATGGCCGCGGCAATCGCGAGGTACGTGAACAACGGGCCGGTGATGGACGCGAGGTTGAACACGAAGAGCCCTTCGCCGGATGAATCCGGCGCGACGACGCGCCCAACCGCGAACAGGACGCTCAGTGTGATCAGCGCGCATCCCAGGGCGAGCGTGACATGCACCGCGACCGTGCGCGCGCGGTGCGGTCGTTCGACGGACATCCGTTCGCCGGCCCAGAGCAACAGCAGCGTGGACAGTCCGACGAGCGCGCCGTCGAGGATTCCCATCCCCACACGGACGGCCCGCGACGGCCCCGACCCGGGGTCTGCAACCGTCAGCGCGAGAAGCTGGATCACGCGATACGTGGAGAAGCCGAGCCATGCGCCGATGAACACTTGTGCGCGCGGCCACGAGAGACGCGTTGGGAGCGTGCGCCTTGCGGGAGTTCGGGACGTGTCGATCGGACGGGTGCGGGCCATGGAATCGGTCAACGGAGCGGTTGAGACGCTACAAGGTGTCGCGGTGCGCGCGAGCGCGACAGCGTTGCGCACGATGGCAGCGCGCGGGTGGACGCGGGAGCCGAGCGGGGCGAGTCGTACCGGAATGCGTGCGAGTCGCACGTGCCGGACCTAACGGGACGGCATCGCGCGTTGGTCGCCCCAGATATGCACGTCAGGCGGGCGAAATGCGCGTCGTCCCACCTCGCGCGCGAGCGATCCCGGTTCACTCGCCGCCCCGGAACGGCGGTCTAGGTTGGCCGAGGCAGCCGGCCAGCGGGGTCGGCTGATCCACATCGTGCACTCGAACCCACTGAGCTCATGCCCAACCTCCGTCGTCATCTCTCGCTCGTGGCTCTCTCCCTCGCCGCACTGGCGTGCGAAAGCGATGTCCCGAGACAGGCCGTCGGCCCAGGGGGTCCCGCGTTCACCGCAGCGCCGGATCAGCGCTACTCGTACATCGTGGTCTCCAGGAGCGCCTCCGGACTACCACAAACCCTCGACGCCGAAGTGCAGGCAGCCGGCGGGAGCGTCATCGCGACCATTCCTCGGATCGGTCTCGCGATGGTCGAGTCCCCCCGCGAGGACTTCGACGCCGTCGCCCTGACCGGCGTCGACGCGGTGCTCCCCGATGTCCCGGTCGTGACGTCTGCCATGGGCTCGCCCAGGCCTTTGTTCTCGGCGGCGCCGAGCCTGTCGGGAGCGGTCGTGGCCGACCCTCCGATCCCGCCGGGCGGCGACCCCCTCTCGGGGTTGCAGTGGGCCCTCCGAGCGATCGAGGCCCCCGAGGCGTGGGCCGCCGGGTTCACGGGCCGCGGCGTACGGGTCGCGGTGCTGGATGCCGGGATTCAGTCGACGCACCCCGACCTCGCCCCGAACCTGAACAAGGCGCTCAGCACGTCGTTCGTGCCTGGTCAGACATATGATAGCCCGCCGGGCGCTCACGGCACGCAGGTCTCCGGCATCATCGGCGCGGCGCGGAACGGAATCGGCACCGTCGGCGTTGCGCCGAACGTCGAGCTGGTCGCGGTGAAGATCCTGCCCGCCGGTGGGTCGGGTCCGCTCTCGAGGATCGCGCAGGGACTCGTGTACGCGGCCGACATCGGCGCACGCGTCGCGAACATCAGCGCCGGTACGAACCTTCCGCGAGCGTCGGAGGTCATCGTCGACGACAGGGGAACACCCGACACGAGCGATGACGTGCGGGTTCGGATCACGAATGATGCTGTGCTCGGCCTGATGCGGGCCCTGTCCCGCGCGACGAATTACGCGCACGCCAAAGGCGTACTCATAGTCGCCGCGAGCGGTAACCTCGCGAAGGACTTCGATCATGCGCAGAGCGACATCGGCATCCCTCAGGAACTGCCGCACGTCGTCACCGTCGCCCCGACCGGACCGCTCGGATGGGCACTCGATCATGATGCCGAGCTCGATGTTCACCCCTCGTACGCCAATTACGGCCAGTCGTATGTCTCACTCGCGGCCCCGGGCGGCAACTTCGACGTTTTCACCCGCCCCGGGCTGCCGCCCACCTGCACGCTGCTCACCTTCACCTGGCCGTGTCAGGTCTTCGACATCGTGCTGACGACGGGGCTGGGGAGCAGCTGGGTGTGGAACGTCGGCGGCAGCTTTGCGGCACCGCACGCCGCCGGTGTGGCGGCGCTGGTGTTCGAGAAGCTCGGGCCGGATGCAACACCCGCTCAGGTGGCGGCCGTGCTGCGGATTACCGCGGACGACATTGGAAAGCCCGGCAACGATGAGTTCTTCGGCAACGGCCGCGTCAATGCGTTTCGAGCCGTGACGCGATAGGCCACTAGCCCGATTTCCTTCGAACCGCCGAGGGGGGCAACCCCTCGGCGGCCTGGAACGCGCGCGTCAGGTGACTGTGATCCGCGAATCCTGCCTCGTGCGCCAGGGCGGCGATCGGACGTTCGCCTCGGAGCAGCTCGGCTTTGACCCACGCGATCTGGCGCCGGCGTTGGTACTGCCAGGGGGTCATCTCGAACCGCCGCTTGAACGCGCGCGCCAGCGAGGACGGGTGCAGATCGGCGACCGCGGCGACGTCGGCGAGCGACAGCGTCCGCGCGAAGTTCGCGTCGATGAACTCCCGGGCGCGCTCGAGCCGGGCCGACACCGATACCCGTGGAAGTCCCTCGTCGCTGGCCGTCGCTCGAACGAGCTGAGCAAGCATGGCGAGCACGAGCCCCTCGACGGCCAGGTCGCTGGCCACGTCCCGGTGGTGGAGCTCCCAGCGAAGCTGGCGAGCGATCGTGCGAACGCTTCCGTCACGGACGACCGTCGATCGCCCAAGGAGCCGCCGAATCCGCCGATCGCCAAGGGCGGCCTCGACCGGGGGCTCGACGATGAGCAGGCGACTCCCGAGCGGATCGAACTCGTTCGCGTGCGGCTCCTCCGACGGGCGCACATGGAGCATCCCCGCCGTGCACACCATCACGCCACGCCGGCTCGTCTCGCGAAAGCTCCCGCGGGCAACGAACGAGAGCGCCGGGCGCGGATGCGTGTGGTTCGCGAGCGCCTGCCCGCCCGTGTACGACGCGTCCATGACGCGGTAGCCGGCCGCTTCCGCTGCCGCCAGCCGCCGGCCGGCGACCGACACGCCAGTCCGCACCCGCTGGCTTTCGTTGGGAGACATCGAACTCCTGGCTCGGGCTTCAGTAATCTGCCGGGATGCGCGGGGGGAACGCCAACGCATTCTCATCAATGTTTCAATGAGCCGCGCTCATGGCAACGCATGCGATGACCGCATTCGGCAAGGACTGGCAGCGCGCTGATCGTCCAAGCGCGTGCGCTGATCCGACAAGAACCGGCGTACCTCCCCACCGATGATGCGGCGGTCGAGAGCACTCGCTCGCTCACGCTCGAGAGGGGGAACGCACAATGATTCTGGAAGTCCGCCACCTCCGCATATTGGTTGCGATCGCCGATCACGGGACGGTATCGGCCGCGACGAAGCACGTGTACCTCACGCAGTCCGCCATCAGCCATCAGCTGATCGAGCTCGAGCAGCGGCTCGGGCTCACGTTCTTTCACCGAACGCCGAAGGGGATGGTGCCCACGGACGCCGGCGCCGAGATGATCGCGGTCGCGCGCGACGTGCTGTCGCGGCTCGCGGCGGCGGAGGCATCCATGCTCCGGTCGTCTCCGCGACCCGCCGGGCGCCTGCGGGTCGGCACCGATTCGGCGCTCGCGCTCGCCTGGCTGCCAGCGGCGCTCGGGATCGTGCGCCGGCGGCTCCCGCACATCCGCGCCGAGCTCGTGCCGGACACGACCGCGCACGGCGTCGACGCGCTCTTCGAGGGACGCTACGAGCTCGCGGTGGTTGCCGACGCCTCCCCCGATCCGCGCCTCGACCTCATCCCACTCTTCGACGAGGAGCTGGTAGCGCTGGTGGCGCCGGACCATCGCCTGGCCGACCGCGGCGCGCTCTCCCCGGGCGATCTGCGAGTCGAGCAGGTTGCGATCCACGCGGG
>DASURJ010000337.1:0-19552 GCA_036280115.1 Gemmatimonadaceae bacterium | reverse complement strand
CTGTGGGGGCGTCACTGCTGCCGCGATGGGCGGAAGTCGGCGGCGGGGATTCGCTCCGGGCCCGTGTGGCCGATCCCGCCACGCGAGCTCGGCTCGTCACGGACATGACCGAGAACCTGCGCCGGCGCGGTGGACCGGAATCGCTGCTCATGACCTCGACACGCGACACGTCGATCCTGGGCAAGACGCTCGCGCAGGTCGCGGCGGCCCGTGGCGTGAGTCCGGTCGAAGCCGCGATCCAGATCATCCTCAACGGCGGCTCGTCGGTGGCGTCGTTCAACATGAACGAGAAGGACATCGAGGCGTTCATGCGGCGTCCGTGGGTCATGACCGGGTCCGACGGCTCGGGGGGTCACCCGCGCAAGTACGGGACGTTCCCGAAGAAGTGGGCCGAGTACGTTCGGGAGAAGAAGGTGCTCACGCCCGAAGCGTTCGTTAGGCAGTCGAGCTCGCTGGCGGCAGAGACGTTCGGACTCGAGGACCGCGGAACGATCGCCCGCGGGAAATTCGCGGACGTCGTGGTGTTCGATGCGGCGGCGTTCCGCGACCGCGCGACGTACCAGAAGCCGACCGAGCTGGCGACGGGCATGCGCTACGTGATCGTGAACGGCAAGGTCGCGGTGGACAGCGGCGCGTTTGCGAACGTCACGCCAGGTATTGGCATTACCCGATAGACACGACCCGGCCGCTCGACAAGGACGAGCGCGATTCCTCGCCGCGCTCGGAAAGAAGAACTAATGAGTCGCGCGTGACAGTTGCTCGGGCGGCGGAGTTGATGGAGTAGTGAGACCGCCCGCCTTCATCACGTTCGCGATCCGACACGCCGCGCTCATCATGAGTGTCGCGGTGCTGGTTGGCGGGTGCGGGTCGCGCGAGCGGTCGGAGGCGATGCCGCGGATCGGCGCGGCGGCCGACGGGCGCTCGGCCGGACCGCCATCACTCATCGTTCGCCACGCGGCCGTGTTCGACACGCGGAACCGACGCGTCATCCCGAACACGACGATCGTGATTCGCGGCGACCGGATTGCCGCCGTGGCGCCTGATTCCTCGCTGGCCAATGTCCGGGCCCCGGTCGAGATCGATGGGCGGGGACGACTCGTGACACCGGGACTCATCGACGTGCACCACCACGTCGAGTACGCCTTCCCCGACTCCATCACTCCCGGTGGCGGGGCGGTCGCTCGGCTCACCATGACGCCCGACTCGATCGCGGCGTATCGGGCCCGATGGGCCGAGCGTTACCTACCGTACGGCGTCACGGTCGTGCGCGAGGCGGGTGGCAACGAGGAGCATCTCGCGCTCATGACCGCGTGGGCGCAGCCGTCGCCGTCCGCTCCGGATTTCATTCCGAGCGGCGGCGCGCTCGCATCGCACGAAGCGGGGCGCGTGCCGTTCGTGGGCCACGCGATCGTCCGCGACTCAGCGGACGCCGCGGCGCGCGTGCGCCGCTACCACGACGCCGGGCTGCGCGACGTCAAGCTGTACTGGCGGCTTCGCGAGCCCGAGTACGTGGGTGCGTACACCGAAGCGCGCCGGCTCGGGATGCACGTCAGCACGCACGTCGATTTCGGCGTCGTGTCCCCGCGGCGTGCGCTCGCCATCGGCGTCAGACATTTCGAGCACGCGTACACCCTCGGTGTGGGCGTCATGACGCCGGCGGAGGTCCAGCGTGCGTGGACGCGGACGCGCCAGGAGCTCGGGACGGAGGTGCCGGGTGGTTTCTACTGGGGAGCGCTCGAGCACTTCAACATGCTCGGGGCACGGGACGCGAGGCTGATCGACCTGATCGCCGAGCTCGCGCGTGCGGGAGCCACCGTGACACCAACCCTGCACATCTTCGCGCAGCGCGTCGGACTCGCGTCGCACACGACACCGTCGTTAGGCGTCTTCGACCGGACGGACACGTGGACGCCCGCCCGGATGGAGCGTGCGCGACACGGCTACCGCATTCTCGCGGGATACGTCCGCCGGCTCCACGAGGCCGGCGTGCCGCTGGCCGTCGGGACGGACTGGCTCGACCCAGGGCGGGCGGTACTCTCCGAGATGCTCCTGATGCACGACGCCGGCATCCCGATCGCGGACGTGCTCGCGATCGCGACGCTCGGCGGCGCACGTTCGCTGGAACGCGAGACGGAGTACGGGGCAATCGACGCGGGCCGGCGGGCGCACCTCGTCATCTTTGACCGGAGCCCGCTCGACGATCCCAACGCGCTCCTCGGCGCGAAGACCGTCATCAAGGACGGCGTGGTCGCGGGGCGGCAGTAGGGGCACTCGGTCCGGCTTGACCCTCCCGGTCGACCGGGTAGCTTGCCAACCCGGCGCCTCTCTGCGCTCGCCACCAGACATCCCGCCCCTTCGCCGTCCCGTCGTGCTCACCGACGTCGATATTCGCCGCCTCCTCGAGAACGGCGAACAGTTCACCGCCGAGTTCATCGCCGAAAGCAGCACCGCGCTCACCGACGAGGAGCTCGTCGATGCCGTGGTGTGTCTCGCGAACGGGCATGGCGGTGTCGTGCTCGCCGGTGTGAGCGATGACGGTCGGGTAACCGGGCTCCGCCCTCGGCACGGCTCGTACACGGATCCTGAGCGCGTGAGGGCGATGATCGGAAGCCGAACCGTGCCGAGCTGCCCTGTGGAGGTGAGTGTCATTGCGATGGATGGCGTCGAGGTGCTCGCGATCGAGATCCCGGCCGGTCTGCCGGTGACGTCGACGAGCGACGGCATGTACCGTCGTCGCGGGACCGATGCGCACGGGCGGGCGGTCTGCGTCCCGTTTCTCGTTCACGAGATCCAGAGTCGGGAGGCGACGCGGGGGGCGCTCGACTACACGGCGCTCATCGTCCCGCAGGCGCGGTGGGAGGACCTCGACCCGCTGGAGATCGAGCGGGTGCGGCGGACCATCGCGCTGAATCGCGGCCGTGCGGACGCCGCGCTACTCGAGCTTTCGGACGCCGAGATCGTACGCGCGCTCGGGCTCGGCGAGGGTGGCGGTGTGCAGGGCGAGCGTGTCGACCGCGTGCGCGTGGCGGGGCTGCTCATGGTCGGTCGGGAGGAGGCGATCAGGCGTTACGTCCCGAACCACGAGGTGGCATTCCAGGTACTTCGTGGGACGCGGGTGGCGGTGAACGAGTTCGTCCGCTGGCCGCTCGTTCGGACGGCGGAGGAGGTGGGGCTTCGGTTCGACGCGCGCAATCACGAGGACGAGCTGGCGGTGGGGATGGTGCGTGTGGGCGTTCCGGCGCACAGCCCGGCGGGGTTTCGCGAGGCGCTCCACAACGCACTCGTCCACCGGGACTACACGCGCTCGGGTGCCGTCCACGTGCAGCTTCGTGAACCGGGTGTTTCGGGGGAGGTGGGTGGCGAGATCGAGATCTCGAACCCGGGTGGTTTTCCGGAGCAGGTGAGGCTCGACAACCTTTTGGTTGCGCCGCCGCGTCCGCGGAACCCGGTTTTGGCGGACGCGTTCAAACGCATTGGCCTGGTGGAGCGGACGGGTCGAGGGATCGACACGATCTTCGAGGGGCAGTTGCGATACGGGCGTCAACTGCCGGATTACTCCCGCTCTACTGGCGCGACGGTGCAGGTCGTTCTCAACGACGGGCCGGCGAATGTTGCGATCACGAAGCTGGTCGCGGAGCGGGACGTTCCTGGGCGCCGACTGACGGTGGATGAGCTGTTGGTTTTGAACGTTATGGCGCGGGAGCAGGAGCCGATCGGGCTGGGCCGGGCAGCGTCACTCGTGCAGAGGCTGGAGGGACCGACGCGCGCCGTTTTGGACCGACTGGTCGAGTCTGGCATGCTGGACGGCTGGGATGACCGTCGGGAGCGCGTCTACTACTTCAGCTCGCCGGTCGCGCGGGCGCTTGGTATTGCGGATCTGGACGAGGATGTTGCCGCCGAGCACGCGGGGGAGCGCGAACGTAAGATATTGGATTACGTGGACTTACATGGTAAGATCACGCGTTCCATGGCTGCCGAGCTGTGCGGTCTCGAAGGGCGGGAGGCGCGGGCGGTGCTCGAGAAGCTGGTGAAGCGGGGTGAACTGGTAATACGCGGGGAGAAGCGAGGGGCGTATTACGAGCGAGCGGGCGCGGCTGTGCCCGAAGCGACTGGGGAATAACGGAGTTTTGGCAGTAGCGCCAAAGTTATGAACATTGTCCACAGAGTTTTGAACAAGCGCCAAAAGGCGCTGTCATAACTTTGGCGAAGCCCGTCGCCGATGCTCGTCGGCGACGGGAGGCCCTGCGCCCCCCGCCGCCAAGCCGGCCCGTCGGTAGCCGATGGCCGATAGCTTCTAGTCGTCCTTGCGTAGCCCGGTCGCGATTTTCGCGAGGCTACTGGCCAGGGAGCGCATCTCGCGGTCGGACAGCTTCGACGCGGCGCGAAGCAGCCGCGACGTTCCCACCTCCGGAGCGCGCCGAACTACGGCGCGGCCGCGCGCAGTGAGCCCCAAGGAGAGGCGGCGGCGGTCATCGTCCGCGGACTTGCGAGCGACGAGTCCCTGCTCGACCAGCCGGCTCACCACGACGCTGACGGAGCTGATGTCCGTGTGCGTCCGTTCCGCGAGCTCGGTGAGCGATGTCGCCGGATTGTCCGCGAGCTGACGAAGCGCATGAAGTTGGGCCCCGTGCACCCCAACGCGCTGCTCGGCCTCGCGTGAGGCGAGCCGGAGCTCGCGGACGAGCGAGCGCAGCGCGTCGAGGATGACAGCAGCGTCCTGGCCACGATCGCCGCCGCTGGCGGCGTTTCCGTGGTTGCCGGCGCTCCCATTCGGGCTCGGGGATCGGAGTGGGATCGGCGAGTCAGAAGAGGTCTTCATCGGTCTCCTCCTTCATTGGTGCGGCGCCTCGAGACTGTATCGCCGACCGTTACACGGTTTTCGCGTGCGGGACGAACGCGCGGACGGTTACGAACGAGTGTGGATCGATCGGCGACACAATGTACACGCGCTGCTGCCGGCGTATGTGATGTGGGTCGCCGTCGTCTACCAGCTCGGCTGACGTCGACGAACCAGGCGGCGGCGTCAGTCATCGAAATACGCCTGGATGCTCCACAGGACCAGGTCGCTCGTCAACTCCTGGGCTGCGAATCCCTCGGCCCCCGGGTGCCCGGCGGCTTCCTTGACGAGGACGACCATTCGCTCGGGAGCGACCCCGGATTCCCGGAGCTTTCGCACGTACGCGGTTGCGGAGGCGCGAACGAGCGCCCGCAGGGCGCGAATATCGTCCGATCCGTGTGCCGAGCGCTCGGGGTGTTCCGCCAGAATGGGTGTCGCGTGCCGAGCGAGCCAATACCCGATCGCACGGTCGGTGGCGGCTACGGCGTGCGCGAATGTGGAGCGCAGGTGGCCGGGTGAGCCGACCGAGACATCCGCATAGGCATCGGGTGGACGATTGGGTGATTCCGGTGGGCCAATCATGGTCACCCATTTGTTTGGCTAACCAACGATCAATAACCCCGCGCCCGAGATCGTGCAAGCGAAGCCGGCCAGGAGCGCGCGACGCGCGCTCCTGGCCGGCTGTGGTTGCTTGCGCGAGTGCCGTGACGCTCAGCGCGTGTGGATCTGGATACTCCCGCCGTTCAACGGCATCGCCTCGGCGTCAGGGCTCTCGCCAGGGCGATTGTCGTACACGACCGCGCCGCTCACCCGGTCGCGAATCACGATACGAATCGCGTCGCCCGACGGGCCATCGACCGCGGTGAGCGCGAAGTCGTAGTCGCCGCCGCCGTTCAGCTGTCCGCGCCCGCGCAGCTCCGCGATCCCGCCAGTGACCACGAGCCACTCGAGCGACGTGCTGCGAAAGTCCATTCTGGCGATCTGCAGCTTGAACTCGGCGTTCCCGTTAGGCGAGGTCGCCGTCTCGCGCTGATACCGCGCCACGAACCCGAAGGTGAGCTTGCCGGTGACGTTCGGTGCGGCCGCCAACGCCCCCTCTGGCGACGCGATCCAGCCGCCGCCCGTCACCCAGCCGGCCGCGGGGTCGTAGATCACGACCTGTCCCGTCGCCGCGCGGGTGTCCGAGCCGCCGTCGTCGTCCTGCACCGTGACGTGCACCGCGTACACGCCTGCCGCCGAGAAGGTGCAGACGCCTCCGGCGTTTCCGTTAGGCGCCGACGACTGAGGCGGTGCACCGGTGCCGCAATCGAGCTGCACCGTGTGCAGGTCCTGTGAGCCGGGATCCGTGAAGGGCGTCGACACGTTCACCTGCACGCCGCCCGGAATCAGCGCGAGCGGTGCCGACGGGAGCGTGAACGCCGCCACCATCGGCGCGACGTTCGCGATCGTCGCCGTCGCGTGCGCGGTATGCGTGCCGCCACGCCCGTCCGACACGGTCAGCGCGATGTCGTACGAGCCGTTATCCGCATAGACGTGACTCGCGGGCGGCGTCGGCCCGGTTCCGGCGGTCCCATCGCCCAGGTCCCATGTGTAGGTGAGCGCGTCGTTGTCGGCGTCGGTACCGCCGAACGCGAAGCTCACCGGGGACCCCTCATCCGCCGCATACGGGCCGCCCGCCAAAGCGACCGGCACGTTGTTCACGTCCGCCACGCGGCCCACGGAAACGTTGTCGAGCAACAGTCCTGTCCCCGTACTACCGCCGTACGAGAACGCGAAGCCCGTGAAATACTCGTCGTCACGCACGAGCCCCACGCCGAAGAACTTCGTGCCTGACACCGCGAGCGGAATGTCGAGGTTCGCGAACGTGTAGCTCGCGACGTTCGTGTGGAGCACGACGCTCACCGGGACCTTCGTCCCGACCAGCGTGAGGTCGACCGCGAACAGCGTGAATGCATCCTCGGGCGCGAACGTGCCCGTGATCGGTTGTCCGAAATCGGTAGAGATGGAATTGCTCGCGATGCCGAGCCCGAAGGCCGGCCCGAGCACGATGTTGAAGCTCGACGTGTACGTGACCCCAACGGTGTCCCACGGCGTCGGCTGCGGATACACGAGATCGCCCGTGAGCTCCTCGAAGCCGTTCGTGTGGGCGATGATCCCGGCGCCATTGAACTCCGTCCGCGTGTCGAACGTGGAGTAGTCCGGCGTCACGATGATGTCCGCGCGCGCCTTCGTGCCGGCCGCTGCGGTCCCCGGAGCGACCGCCTCGAGCAGGCCGTTCTCGGCGCACGCCGCCACGGCCACGGGAAGGAGGATCGACGCGAGGAGCCTGTGCAACGGTGTCGCCGCGCGACGCGAATCCCGGCGCACGGTGCCCGGGACGACCGACGAGAGGACGTTCATTGGAGTACTCCGACCGTGAATCGCGTTAGGCCCGCTCGACGACACGGGCAGGGTCCACAGCCCCCGCTGCGGACCCGAGCGTCGCTCTCACGGTCGTCCATTGGCGCTCGCCGCGCGGTGATGGAATCCCACCCGCGAGGTGGTCACCCGATACGCGGGCGGAATGACCGGCACTGCGGACCTATTGTCCTATGCGTCTCGGCAGTCGATTTCGCGCGACACGCTCGCGCCGGCGGCGGGAAATGCACCGGCGTACACCGTGCCGGCGCCGTGGAGCGCATCGCGCGCAACGGCACTCAGCTCGCGCGCTGCGTCGTCGCCTTCGACCACGCCGTACATCGTCGGCCCCCACGAGCTCTGCCCCACGCCGGCCGCACCCCACTCGAGCATCCGCGTCACGAGTTGCGTCGTTCCCCCGGGCGCGAACGTTCCGCCTTGCGCCTCGGCGAACCACCCGCCGTTCAGCCGCTGCACCTCGGTCAGCGCGCGGCCGAAGGCGACGATGTCTCCGTCCACGATCGACGGCAGCATGGCCATGAGCACGAGGTGCGACACCCGCTCCACCTCGTGCTCGGGCGGGGGCGCGAGCGTCGCGAAGGCAGCCGTCTCCGCGGCTCCACTCACGCCGGGGCGCGCGTCCGGGATCGCCACCACGCACCGCCAGGTCGTGGGGAACGCGAGACGAGCGAGGAGCGGCGCGACACGGTCGTCGTTCTGCCTTCGGCCCCCTTCGAGCACGAACCCGCCACCGGCGAACGTCCACGTCCCCACCGCCGAGCGGCGTGCGCGCCCGACGGCCAATGCGAGCTCGGGCGCCGTCGCGTGGATGCCGTGCAGCTCCGCCAGCGCCTGCGCGATGCATAACGCGAGCTGCGTTCCGGAGCCCAGCCCCGAGTGTGACGGGATCGCTCGGTCCACGCGCACGTCGGCGCCCGTAGCGATCCCGTGATGCGCGAGGAAGCGCCGGGCGAATTCGGCCGCGCGATCGGCATCCGGACCCCATGCCCGCACCGCCTCGGCGCGGGTTACGGACACGCGCGCCGTGATCGCCGGCGCCGCCGCGCCCACCCCGCCGAACATGCGTCCGAGCGACCCACGGAGATCGAGCAGCCCGAAATGGAGTCGGGCGGGCGACTCCACGATCACACGGTCGATGCTCACGCGGGTCGCACCGCCTAATGGTGATCCGGCACGGGTTGCGGCGCCGAACGGATGTACTCGGTGAGCAGTGTCATCGCTTCGTGCTCCACCGGCCCGGCGGTCTTGTCGACGATGACCTGCAGGCGTGCGAGCTCGTTCTCCAGGAAGTCACGGGAGAGCAGGTGAACCCGAGTGGCGTAGATGGCGACCTCGAGCACCGCATGACGTGCCCGGTTGAAGCCAATGAACTCTCGTCGCACCCCGCGGTGTACGACCGTCGTCTCGATCCGGGAGCGGGGCGGCGTGCTGTCCACCGACCGCGTCGTCAGCTCGCGCCACGAGCATGCGTCGCGCAGCACGACGCCCCTCACGGCGACCGCCGGTACGACCGGATACTCGGGGTTCGAGATCGCGGCGCGGGCGAACAGGCGGACGTCATCGATCAGATTGACGACGGCCACACCAGTGGCCATGACGTTGCGGTACGTCGTCGTCTCGAGGAAAGGCTTGAGCACGGGCGGCGCGTCGCCGCCGTCCCACTCGACGCCCATGGGGGCGATGTTGACCGCGCCGCTCACGTCGAGCGTCGTGACGATCGTCTCGATGATCACGAGGCTGACTCGCCGGGGGGCGTACGCCGTCGCGTGGACCGGTGTGTGAGCCGCACGTGCTCGGACTTCACATCGTCGGGCGGCGTGAGGTACCCCCAGGAGAGCGATCCCTCCTGCCGGTACGTCTTGCCGAGCGTGATGGCGAGCTTCGCCTTCGCCAGTTCCTTGCCCAGGTAAAAGGCGTGCGTGGCCTCGGTGACGTCGAGCTGGGCGAAGATCTCCTGGATGTCGGTCCCGCGCACGAAGTGGTCGCGATTGAGGACCGTGATCACGTTGCGGTCGGTGAAGATCCGAAAGTTCGGGTCGGTGATGCGTGACTGGAGATCGCGGAGCTCGTGCTCCGTGTACTCGAGCACCGTCGGGTCCTTGATGGTCACGAGCCGGTCATCGACGTGCTTGGGCAATGTGCGTGCGGTAATGGCATGATGCATGAGCTCTCGCGCGACGGCGACCTCACGAACGGCGCCACGTGCCCACGGAATGACCTCGGTGGTGAGCACGGTGCGAACGCCGAGCTCCTGGCAGATGGCGATGAGCAGGGCGTTGACGCCGGTGGAGTCGGCAGCCGTGAGCTCGGTGATGTTGCCGATGCCCATCATCATCTCGGCGTTCGGGTATCGGCGGCGCGCGTCGGCGTAGCGCTCGAGCGAGGCCATGAAGCCGAAGCCGATGGGCTCGAGTACCGGGTCGATGAGGCAACGAACGCCGCGGGATGCGAGCGCTTCGAGTGTGCGGTCGAGGCTCTCGAGTCCGCCGTTGTGCTCCGGCACGACGACGGCCCGTGCGCCGGCTGCCGCGATGTCATCGACGACCTGGATGTTCGCGCCACTCACGCTGAGCACCAGCTCCGCGCCAGCAGCTACGGCGGTGCGAATTTCGGTGGGGTCGAAGCTGTCGATGCTCACGCGCATCCCGGCGGCAACGAGCTCGCGAACGACATCGGCGAGATCAGGGAAGGGAAGTCCGGGGGTGCAGCCGATGTCGATGATGTCGGCGCCAGCGTCGCGAAAGTACTGCGCGGCCGCGTGGACTTCCTCGCGCGGAAGGCGTGGAACGTTGTTGATCTCGGCGATGATCTCGATGTCCCACGCGCCGTAGTCTCGTGGCACCTGGCGGCCGAAGTAGCGGGGGATCTCGCGCAGGTCCTTGGGCCCCTTCTCGACGCGGACGCCGGCCCGTTCGCGCACGACGGCGGGGTCGCCCTCGCACAGCCCGGGGATGAGCACGAGGTCGGTGCCGGGTTGTGGGGACGGGAGATGCCTGGCGATCCACGCCGTCGTCATGAGCGCGGCGACGGTGATGCCGAGGACGGCGACGTCGTGCTCGAAGGGCAGCTTCGCGTCGGCGAGGATGCCGCGCAGCGCCGGCTCGGCGAGCTTGCCGGTGACGAACAGGACCCGCTGCGGGCGCGGCGGGCTGGTGCTGGCTTGTCCGGCGGTCACCGGTCTTGCGGTCACCGAGGTTCGCCGCTCCGGACGAACTTGTTAGGCGTGCCGCTGAGCGCGCCGCCTTCCTCGGGCCGCCAGAGTACGGCGTCCTCGATGCGTCGGGCGAGGGCGAAGTCCTTGTCGGTGATGCCCCCGGCGCTGTGCGTCTTGAGCTTCACGCCGACGCGCGCCCACGTGACCGTGAGGTCGGGGTGGTGGTACGCCGCTTCAGCGACATAGCCGATGGCGTTCACGAGCATGAGCGTCGTCGGCCAGCCGTCGGTCTTGTAGTAGCGGCGGATCCATCCGTCCTCGTAGTACCATCCGGGGAGGGCGGCGAGCCGATCGGCGATCTGTGCGTCGTCGTACGTTGGTTCTTTCGCGGTCACGAGTCCTCCGGGTCTTAGGTCATTCCTCGACTGCGGCGGCTGACGCCGCCTCCGCTCGGAATGACAACAGCTACATCACGACGCCGCCTCCCACCAGCAAGGTCTGTCCTGTGATGAACGAAGCTGCCGGAGACGCGAGGTAGACCGCGGCGCCGGCGACGTCGTCGGGCGTGCCCCAGCGGGCGAGCGGCGTCGAGTCTTCGATCTGCCGGCGAATGGTCTCGTTCACCTCGTTGCCGTACGCCGTCTCGATCCAACCCGGCGCGAGCACGTTCACCCGGATGCGCGGCGCGACGGTGCGCGCCAGTGACTTGCTGAACGCCAGCACTCCGCCTTTCACCGTCGAGAACAGTTGGGCCTCCAGCCCCGCGAGCCCACTCAGGACATGATCCCAACTCATGTTGATGATAACGCCGCCGTTATCCTGGGATGCCATGAGCTCGGCAGCGTGCCACGAGGCGAGCACGGTACCGCGCAGGTCCACGCGCATGAGCAGGTCGAGCTTCTCGACGACCGTCAGCATGGCGCCGGGTCCGGTGAGCACGTCTGCCCCGGCGTTGTTGATCCACGCGTCCACCCCGCCGATCGCCGAGCGTGCCGCACCGGCGAGTGCGTCGATCGACGCCGCGTCGGCGAGGTCGAGGCGGATGGCTCGGGCACGGCGTCCGAGCCCTTCAATGTCGCGGATCGTTTCGCGGGCGCCCCGCTCGTTGACGCGGTAGGTGAGCGCGACGTCCGCGCCCGCGCGCGCCGACGCGATGGCAATGGCGCGTCCGATGCCGCTGGACCCGCCGGTTACGAGAACGCGCATGCCGGCCAGCGGAGCGGCCGTCGAATGCGATGCCAACGCAGAGCTCCGGATGAAAGTCCCGGAAACTGCCACGGCGGCGAGGCGCGAGCAATGAAAGCCCCAGCCACCTCGTGGAATGTGTAACCCTAGGGTTGCACATTGTCACTGATTGTGTAATAGTACGGTTACACGTAAACGCGACTTCGACGGAGACGGATACATGGTACCGGATCGGATCGAGCGGGAAATCAGCATTGACGCACCGGTGGAGCGGGTGTGGGACGTCATCACACAGGGCGAGCACGTCGGGAAGTGGTTCGGCGATGTTACCGCGGAGATCGACCTACGTCCCGGCGGCCGGTTCACGTGCACGTGGGCGGAGCACGGGACGGTGTTCGGGATCGTGGAGCGAGTCGAGCGGCCGCGAGTGTTCGCCTATCGCTGGGCGCGACCCCTCGGCGCCGAGGTGCAATCGGGGAACTCGACGCTGGTGGAGTTCACGCTCGTTCCCGACGGAACCGGGACGCGGCTCACGGTCGTGGAGAGTGGCTTCCGGGATCTCGATCTCACCGACGAGGAGCGTGCGAAGTACGCTGCCGGGAACGTCGAGGGGTGGAAGAGCGAGCTCAATGAGCTCGTCGAGTATCTCGCAATGCAGGCCGCGTGATGCCGGGTCGCGGGGTAACGGTGGGCCCGCGTGCGGACGAGGTGTTCGCGGCGCTCGCCGACCCGACTCGCTGGCAGTTGCTCAGCATGCTGGCCGCGCAGGGTGATGGCACCGCGACGTCACTGGCGGCGATGATGCCGGTGAGTCGTGTGGCGGTGACGAAGCATCTCGCGGTGCTCGATCGTGCCGGGCTCGTGCGCGCTCGCCGGCGAGGGCGGGAAGTTCGTTACGTCGTACGTCCGGAGCGCCTCGAGGCTACTGCCCGATGGCTCTCCGGACTGGCGGCCGAGTGGGACGAACGGCTGCTCGCGATAAAGCGAATCGCAGAAGTCGAATAACGCGAAAGGCGAAGTGCGAAAGGCGAAATGCGAACGGCGAAGTGCGAAAGGCGAAGCGCGAACGGCGAAGCGCGAACGGCGAAGCGCGAACGGCGAAGTGCGGACGGCGAACCGGCATTCGAAGGTCGGGGCCGCGCTCAGGGCAACTCGAGGCGATAGGTCGCCGATTGGCCGAAGTTCTCTTCGACCTCCATCTCGATCGCCGTTACTCCCCCGGCGCCTTCGGCGGCGAGCTCGGCGCGCAGTTGGCCCGTGAGGTACTCGGCCAGCATCTCGACCGTCGTATTCGGCACGGGAAGCAATGCGCAGTCGCGAACCGGAAACACGTAACGGGGCCTGTTGTCGTACGCGACGGTCACCGAATCCGCCTGCTCGGCGATCTGGAGGTGCGGGTTCTTCGTGGCCAGGAGCACCTTGTGGTCGATCGCGTCGCAGAGCTTGCGCATGATGCTCTTGAGGGCGACGAAGTCGAAAACGTACCAGCTCTCCGGATCGAGCGCCCCCTCGACGACCACGCCCACGCGGTAGTTGTGACCGTGAAGCGTTTCGCAGCGGTGGCCGGCGAACGTGATGAAGTGCGCCGACGCGAACACGAGGTAGTCCTTCGTTACGGAGATGCGAAACTCGCCGCGCTCAGCCATCGATGTCGCTCCCCCCGCGTCCACTTCGTGAATGCCAGCCTCCGCCCAGCAGCACGACGAAGATAGCTGCCGCCGTGAGGTCCGCGGTGGTTCCGGGGTTCGCGAGGTTTCCGTCGCCACCGCGAAGCGCCGCGTCCAGCTCGGTGATCGCGTGACGTCCACCCGCGGTCCGGACTCCGCCCGCGGCGAGCGCCGCACGCGCCTGGGCGCTTACCGATGATGCGAGCGCCGCGCCGCCGCGTCGGGCGATGTGGGTATCCGGGCGCGCGGCGAGGACGGTGAGAAAGGTCTCGACCACGGCGTCGTTCCAGTCGAGCCCGGCGGTGAGCGCGTCGTCCAGCGTGGGCGCGGCGGTCTCGAACGTCGTCTCGAAGTCGCTCACGTACTCCCGCGCGATGTCGTCGCGCTCGGCGGCGAGCTGCATGGCTTCGCGAAGGGTCACCGTCGGCTCGTCCGCGATATCCTGTTCGTCCGCGACGCCGAGCCCGCCAGGCGACGCGAGGCGGATGGCGGCGTAAACATCGCGTGCGTCGGCGACCGTCGTGTTCGCGAGTACGTCCCCGAGCGTTTCCCTGAGCTCCGCGCGCCCGACCCCGGCCATCGTCGGCGCGAGGCGACCGGCTGCCCTGGCGAGGGGCGCGAACAGCAGGACCATACCGAGGTTCGTGTTCGTGCGGACCCAGCGGCGCGTTTCGCGAATGCAGGCGAGCACGGTGCCGCCGAGCGGGCGTGTGCTGGCCCTGCCTAACGGCGTACCGATCGCCGCCGCGCTCGCGAGGAAGTGCTCGTAGCTCGTGTCGCCGAACGCCGCCGCCCGGGACACGTTCCCGGGCTTCGGGGCGCTGGCCTCGAGAAGGCACGCGAGCTGCGCCGCGGCCGCAATGTCCATGGAGCCGACGTCGCCGATCATCCGCGACCCGCGCTCGCACAGTCCACGAGGCGATCGACGATTGCGCCCGCGATGTCCGTCTCGGTAACGGTCTGAATACCTGACCAGCCGGGAATGCCATTCACTTCGAGCACGTGGACGGTTCCGTCGCGCGCCGGTAGGAGATCGACGCCGACATAGTCGGCCTCCACCACACGTGCTGCGCGCAACGCCAGCTCGGTCCATTCGGGGGATAGTTCCATCGCGCGGGCGTCGCCGCCCCGCGAGATGTTCGTGCGCCAGCCGCCGTCGGATGCGCGGCGTTCCATGGCGGCGACCACGCGGTCACCAACGACGAAGGCGCGGATGTCACAGCCATGGTGCTCGATGACGCGTTGCACGTAGAACACCGCGCGCGTCATCTCGAGCGCGCGGACGACGCGAAACGCGGTGTCCGGATCGCTCACGCGCACCATCCCGTGTCCCATGGACCCGAACAGCGGTTTGATGATCACGTCGCCCAGCTCGCGAACGGCTGCCATGGCGTCGTCCGCGCTCTCACACACGATCGTTTCCGGGGTGGCGAGGCCGGCCTCGTGGAGGAGCGCCGATGTATAGAACTTGTCCACGCAGCGCTCGATCGTGCGCGGGGAGTTCATGACGCGTACGCCGCGGTCCTCGAGCCAGTGGAGCGCGTCCACGCGATAGATGATCTGCTCGAGCGAGCCGTTCGGGATGAAGCGCGCGAGCACCGCGTCGGCGGAGAGGAGCTGCTCGCGCTGCGACGAGAGGGTCGGCGTACGCGTACCGCCGACCCGCGCGACCGTTGCTTCGTACGGTACGACTGCTCCCGTATGCCCACGTGACGCGAGTGCGCGCAACAACTCGTCGGTATGCCACCCGGTGCGGACGCTGAGAATGGCGACGTGCATGGACGGCGAACGCTAGCCGAACAGGGAAGCACGAAGCACTGCCGGATCGAGTCGGCCACCGTGGAACGTGCGTCCCGTGGTCGCGCTCGTGAGCCACACTTCGCCCGGGCTGAACAGGAGCTTGTCGATCTTGTAGAAGTCGCGCTCGTAGCGCTCGAAGACCTCGTAGAACGGCGTACCGTAGTCGGACGATGCGGATGCCGGCAGTCGAGCGGCGAGCTCCTCGAGCGTCGCGTCGTCGGCGTTGACCGAGTACCGCGCCTGCCCGCCGTAGAGGATACAGTCGTTCGTCCGGCCGATCGCGCGCAGATCGTTCTTCGCCACCGGCGCCAGCGGTGCGGTGCCGATCGCGGAGTGGACCTGCATAACGTCGAATCCGAGCGCGTCCATCTTGTGCAGGCCCGTCTCGATGACGCGCGCGGCGATCTGAACACTGCCGGCGACGCTGGCCGTCGGCGCCACGATGATGGTGAGCGCGGACGGAGGTAGTGCGGCCTTCTCGCCGACCCACGCGGCGACGTCGTCCGTGGGCAGGCTGCGCCCCTCGAGCACGAGCACGCCGCGCGTGGCGTCATCGGCGTAGCCGAGCTTCGAGAACAGCTCGCCCTCGACCAGCGCTTTCGCGCGAATGGGGCCGGATCCCATGGCGAAGAAGTCGCCGACGCTGATGGACCAACCGGCATACTGCGAGGCCATGCACGCCATGGCTGGGTGGTCGGTCCAGACCTGAACCGCCTGATACGCATCGCCGCCAATGGTGATGGGCACGAACGAGACATTGCCCAGGCCAGCCATGCACGTCTCGGCCATGATGCGTCCGGCGGCAAATCCGCCGCGCGCGTTCACGCCAGCGTCGATCACGCGCGCACCGCCGGGCAGCGTGTGCACTTCGACTCGATACCGACGCGGGTGCGCGGCGAGGTCATCGGCGAGAATCCAGCCGCGCTCGTTGAGGTCGAGGGAATTCACGAGGCGTGTTCCTGGATTCGATGCGGAGAATGTGTCATTCCGAGCGAGCGCAGCCGGGTGCCCGCTTGCGGGCGATGAGGAATCGCGCTCGTCCCGGTACAGAGGCCTCTCTGTCAGGACGACTGCGATTCCTCGACTTCGGGCCTTCGGCCCTCCGCTCGGAATGACACGGCGCTCGGGATGACAAGTGATTCACGCTCGCACCCATTCCAGAATTTCTCCCTTGCCGATCGTCCCTGCGTCGCCGGTGAAGCGCCGGTAGCGGCCGCCCACGATTTCGTCGGCGATACGCATGCCGTAGCGACGGCGCACGTGCACCAGTGCCAACCTCACGTGTGGCGGCTCGTACGTACAGGCGTAGCTGTACGTGACCGGAACAGCCACCCCGCCGATCGCGACGAGCGTGCCCCGCTTGCTGCCGACGGCCGGCTCGCTCCCGGTGCGACCCAGCACGATCACCGTGCCGGCAATGATAGCCCGCGCGGCCCGCTCCCCTGCATTTCCGCCGGCGCAGAGCAGGCCACGACGCATGCGCGCGCCCGCGTCGGCACCCACAGCGCCGGCCACGACGATCTCGCCTCCGGTCATCCCGCGCGACGCGCCGGGAGTGCCCGCCCCAAGGCGATCGCCCGCGTTGCCCCGGATCACGAGCGAGCCTCCAGCCATCGCGAGCCCGGCGTCGTCACCCGCGGAGCCGAGCACCTCGATGCGTCCGCCGCGCATCCCCGCACCGACACGGGAGCCGACATCCCCATCGATGGTGAGCTCACCACCCGACATGCCTGCGCCGAGACCGGCGACGTGCCTAACGTCTCCGGCGACCTCCACCCGCGCGGAGCGGCCGCCACGGATGGTAAACAGGTCGCCGAGCGGCGCTTCGGTGCGGCCGACGAGTACGGGGAGCGCCCCCAGCTCCGCTTCATTCAACGACGCGATGCGATCCGCCGTCAGGCCCTCCGCGTCGACGGGTTCCGAGAGCGGCGACCTGAGCGTCAGCGTTACGGTTTCGCTCACGGCGCAGCCCCCGCACCGTCACCCTCGCCCATGATCTCACGAAGGTGGAAGTGATGTGGGCCGAGCTTCCCGCCGAAGTTTCCGGCCGTGATCGCACGGATGCCCGGCCGACACGCGGCATCGATCCCCACGCGCATCGCCTGCCGGATCGCCTGCTCGTCCAGCCCGTCCAGCACGAGCTCGAGCACCGCGTTCGTGTCCGGCCTGAGCGCCGAGGGCGTGAGCGGGCGAAGCGTCGGACAGAACGCATCGTTCGTGGTGGCCGCGACGCCCTTGTAGCGTCGTGAGCCGACCTTGCTCCCGCTTCGTGCGATGCCCCCAGGGAAGGGCAGGATCACGCCCCGCACGCTGGCGATGGCGTTGACGGCTGCTTCCGCCGCGTCGAGTGTGGCGCGCAGGTCGCTGCCGAGGATGATGAAGTTGCCACCGCCAATTCCCTTCACGGCGCCAAAGCTCTCCTGCACGAGATGCTCGCCGTCCATGACGGGGATTCGCCAGTAGCGTTCGCCACCGACAACCTTGCTGCCCTGGAAGCCGTCACCGAACACGCGGAGCGCACGGCCGGAGGGGATGCGGCGTTCCGCGGCCGGCAGACCGTCGAAGCAGCTCGTCGTCGGGCACGTCAGCACCGCCTGACCTATCCGCTCGATGAGGCGTTTGCCCAGTCCCTCGGTGTCCATGGCGAACAGCAACACGCTCACGCCGGGCCGCTCGTCAGGCGTCTCGCCGGGCGACAGCTCGCATTCGATGGCTGCCTCACACTTGCATGCGATGACCGACGTCGCGAATCCCGTGAGCTCGAGTGCCGCGGTGCGCGCCCACTTCGCATCGATCGCGGTGATGACGATCCGCGCCGCGCGCATTGGGAACGCCTCGGCGAACGTGTCCTCGATGCGCACCCCTCGGCGTTCCACGTCAGGACGCTCCGCCAGACGCTACCCCGGCCGCGAGCGGTGACGGTGTGTCGGCCAGATCGGCGACCGGGAAGTTCGCGAACCGTACGGTCGCAAATCGATCGAAGTACGAGCGGATCTCGCGGGTCACCGCGGCGTCGAAGGGCGGTCGAACATACAGGCGCCGGCCGGGGGGCGCTCGTCGAAGCTCGCCGTCGTCGACGACGAGGACCCCGCCTTTCACGACGTATCGCGGCGTGGAGAACATCCGCGCGCGGTCGGCGTCCGCCGCGTATACCGTGACGTCGGCGTCCGCTCCCACGCCGAGGTGCCCCTTGGTGCGCAACCCGAGCAGGCGGGCCGGGCCGGCGCGCGTGACGATCGCGATCTCTCCGAGCGTGTACTCGCGATCCAGGCCGTCGGCGAGCGCGCTCCCGTCCAGCAGCCGCGCCTCTACCCGGCGTAGCTGGTCATCGCGATACGCGCGGTCCATGAGCAGCCGAATGAGGGTCGGATAGGACATGAACGATCCGCCGTTCGGATGGTCGGTGGAGAGAACCACCCTCCACGGGTCCGACGACAACAGAAACAGCTCGAGCCCGATGGCCCACTGGAGCGCCGCGACGGCCGCGCGCTCCCTGTACTCGTGAGGCACGACGCCGCAGCCCGTTTCGAGCTCGATGTCCACGTTCGCCCACTTGCGCCCGCTGCTCTTGTGCAGCAGGTACTCGACCGGCGCATCGGCCGTGAGCGTCACGGCAGAGCCGAACATCACCTGGCCGACATCGGCACTGATGCTCGGGTGCGCATTGACATACTCGATGATCTCGCGCGCCCCCGATCGCCATCGATTGTCCGACGTGGCTCCGTAGCTGTGGAACTGCAGATGCGTGAAATGCGCCCGGCGCCCCTCCACGGCTCGCATCGTGGCGAGCGTGGTCGCTGCGTTCCCGGGCCGACCGAGGTTGTTGCAGTGAATGTGCGTGCTGTGCGGCAGGCGGAGTGTGACCGCGGCGTCGACGAGTGTCTCGAGAATCGCTCGCGGCGTGGTCCGCCCACCTAACGAGGTATCCAGGTCGGTCCGGTCGCGGGATCCCTGCTTCCAGCGCTCCACGCCGCCCGGGTTCACGATCTTGATCGCATACGCGCCGGTGGCGCCGAGGAGCCAGGCGGCGTACTCCCGGGCGCGCTCGCGCTCGCCGGCGCCGATCTGTCGAAGGAGGAAGTCGTCGTTGCCGAGGAGCGCGAAGAATCCGCCGTCGACGATCGGTGTGTCGTCGAGCTGGCTGTGCGCGAGCCGCGCCATGAGCGGCGCAACCGCAGCGTCGAACACGGTCGTGTAGCCGAGCCCCGCGTACCGATAGCCGGTCGTGAACGTGCTCGGGACCGTTCCGCCGACGCCCGAGCGCGGGATGGTGTCTCTCTCGATGAGGCGCGGTCGAGCGACGGCGTCGGCTGCGTGTGCCTCGGGGAGCAACCGCCGCGCGACGTTCACGGCACCGCTGGCCACGTGGGCATGGATGTCCACTCCGCCGGGCATCACGATCATGCCTCGCGCGTCGAGCCGTGGCGCGCTCGCGGGGAGCGTGTCGACGATGCGCCCCGCGTCAATGCAGATGTCGCGCACGTCGCCGTC
>DASURJ010000336.1:0-2455 GCA_036280115.1 Gemmatimonadaceae bacterium | reverse complement strand
CTCGAGCCCACATTCAAGACGGCGTTTCACCTCGCATCGACGCGCGCTCGCTACGCGCTGGAGCGGCGGGCATGGCGCGAGGCGGCGTCGCTCGTACCGCGCGAAGCGCCCGGTCTCGAGTGGGACCGGTTCACCTGGCCCGAAGCCGTGACGTGGTTTGCCAGGGGCCTTGGAGCAGCGCGGGAAGGCCGGGTCGACGACGCACGAACATCCGTCGACCGACTCGCGGCGCTCGAGGAAAGGGCCAGCACGTCAGGCGAGGACCTGTTCGCGCGCAACATTCGCATACTCGCTCTGGAGGTTCGCGCCTGGATTGCGCACGCGGAAGGCGATGCGACCCTCAGCTCGCAGTTGGCTCGCGAGGCAGCCGAACTGGAGAGCGCAACGCCCAAGCACGCGGTGACGCCCGGACCAACCCTGCCTGCGCACGAGCTGTGGGCCGACCTTCTGCTCGAGCAGCACAAACCCGACGACGCACTGGCGATGTACCGGACGTCGTTGCGGCTCTACCCGAAGCGATTCAACAGTCTGCTCGGCGCCGCTCGCGCGGCGGCGGCGGCGGGTGACGCGAGCGGCGCGCGCCAATACTACCAGGAGCTGCTCACGGTTGCGGCGAGGTCCGACCGTCGCGCCGAGCTGGAGGAGGCCCGCCGACTTCGCTAATCGGCAACCAGGATCCCAGCGATCCCGACAAGGCTGAGCAGCAGGAACCCACGAATCGCGAATCCGAGCCACCGCGAATATGGCACCCCAGCCCCGAGCAGGACCGCCATGAGCGCCGCGTTCGTCGGGATGATCAACTCGGAGAGTCCAGCCCCGGTTTGATAGGCGAGCACTGCCGCCTGACGCGACAGCCCGATCAGATCCGACAGCGGGATCAGGATCGGCATGGTCAGCGCCGCCTGCCCGCTCACGCTCGGCACCGGGAGATGAATCAACGCGTGAATGGGCACCATGAGCACTCCGGCGAGCGCCGGCGGCTTACCGAACAATGGTGACGCCAACCCCTGCACGATCGTGTCGATCACTCGGCCGTCCGTGAGGACGACCGAGATACCGCGTGCGACGCCCACGAGAATCGACGCGGCGACCATCGCCTCCATGCCTTTGAGGTACGCCGCCGTGCTCTCGCTCGCGCCAAGGCCGCCGATCACGCCGATGATGAGCGCGGCGAGGAAGAAGACCGCCGAGAGCTCGTTGAACCCCCAGTCGAGCGTCAGCACACCGACGACGTAGGTCACGAGCGGCGCGACGACGAGCGCGAGGATGACGAGATCGCGACGCGAAAGCGGCGCCGACGACGCCGTATCGGCATCGGAGCGAGGCGCAGGGTTTCGCGTCGCGTGACGCATCGTCAGCGCGATCCAGATCGCGAGCGCGGCGACGAGCAATGCGAGCCGGAGCCCCGCGCCCGACAGTAACGGAAGTTGTGCCAGCTTGAGCGCGATTCCCGCCTGATACGGATTCGACGGCCCGAACGCGGCTCCCACCGCTGCGGCACCCGTACTCGCCGCCACCATCGTCAGGGCATCGACGCCGAGTCCGCGTCCGAGCACGAGCAGGACGGGCACGAGCGCGATGATCTCCTCCTGCATGTTCTCGAGCGCGCCGAACGTGGCGAACAGGATGGAGACGGGGATGAGCGCCCACGTTCCTCGCCCATGAAACGCGCGCACGATGGCCTGGGCGCCTCGGCTCAACGTCCCGAGCTGCTCGACGAGTGCGAACGCCCCGCCCACGAGCAGGATCGAGATGATGACTTCGGCCGCGGCCACCATGCCGCGCGGCACGGCCACGAGCGCGCCTAACGGGCCGACGGGCGCGGGATCGACGCGATGATAGGTGCCTGGCACGACGAGGCTTCGGCCGGTGGCCGGGTCGTCGCGACGCTCGAATTCTCCCGCCGGAAGGACCCAGGTCAGCGCCGCCGCGATGACGATGCCACCGAGGAGGAGAAGGACCGGATGTGGGAGCCGCATCAGTTGGACTTCTTCGTCGTGTCCGCCGTCGACACCGAGCGGAGGAAGCTCACGAGTAGCGGGTTCACGACGTCGGTTCGCTCCATGTGCGGCAGGTGTCCCGCGCGCTCGATCGGATGGTACTGCGCCTGCGGGATCGCCTTCCGGACCCCTTCGGCGTACGTGATGGCGACGGTGCTGTCCTCTGTGCCCCAGATGAGAAGCGTCGGGATCCCGGATCGCCCAACGCGAGCGTACACGGAATCCAGCACGCCGCCCGCGTTCGCGGTGAGCGTGGATCGTAGCGCGCGCCCGAACCCCTTGTACTGCGTCTGGACGCGGTACCGATCGGCCCAGTCGGGCCATTTCGCCGGCTCGACGAAGTCGGAGGATTGGCCGTCGGCCATTGAGGGAACCGCGATTCCCTGCCAGAGCATGGGCCCCACGACGGGCAGACGAAAGAAGAACGGTGGCGCCCCACGCGTTCCCGCCGCGGG
>DASURJ010000335.1:0-2898 GCA_036280115.1 Gemmatimonadaceae bacterium | reverse complement strand
CGATGTCACGACCGGCGAGAACGTGGACGCTTCCACGGCACGCGCCATCTCGTGGCTCGGATCGGCCACGATGTTGAACCGCACATCACGCAGGAGCACGCGGTTCCCGCGACGCTCCCACCGGATCACCATCGTGCGTCCGACCTGCTGGCCGCCATAGGGGCCGCCCGCGGGTGCCTTCGCGACGCGCGGAACGACGAGAATGTCCTTGTTCATGACGCCACGCGGGAACTCGAACAGCAGCCGGCTCCCGATGCGATGCGTCTTGAACAGTCCCTCGCGCGTTTGGGCGGCAGGGGTGATGACGCGCGCATAGGGGCGTGGCTGTGGCTCGGGTGGTGGCCCACCGGGTGCCTGGGCCTGCCCGCCGGCTGGGGTCTGCCCTCCGGCCGGGCGCGTGGTGTCGGTGGGAGCGCCCGCGACCTGGTTCGGGGCGCCTGTGGGGGCGGGAGCGTTGGGACGCGTGGTGGTCGCGCGAGAGCAGCCGGCAACGACGAGCAGGCCCGCGAGCGCGAGCGCGCGCTGGTAGGAATGCATGGTAACGGAGTGAAGGCAGAAAAACGGGCGGGGTGCGGAGCGCAGCAGAGTAATCGACACTTAACGCCCTCGACATAGAGCCGTCATCGCTTCACCATGCCGTGTACTGGCGGGAGGGATTCCGAGCCGAGTCCTGGCGCTCGCCGGTGACCGGTGCCGGGCAGCACCAACGGTATCGTGGAGTTGCAGATGGCTCTATGACGGAATTGCCGGCGGCTCCCAGGTGGTTGGTATGCCAGAACTGCCATAACTGGACCCCTGACGCGAGTTAGGCTCCAAACGAGGCCAGCAACTCATTGCATCGGGCTCGGTATGGAAACACTGGCATACCCCCCGATTGCGTGAGGCCACGTGCGACCGCGACACGGCGTCCCCGGATCGAGGGATCAACGTCGCCCCGTCAGAGACCCCGATCGGAAACGCTGCGATCGATTGCGCGAGCAGCATTTTCCCGCTCCGCGCCGCGTCGCGACGATGGCGCCCACCAGCACGCTCGGCACTACCGTCAGACATGCGACCACCCGACCCCGTCCCGGCGCTGAAAGAAGCCGTCGCCCGGGCCATCGTCGATCGCCTCGACGGCTGGACCCAGGTGAACGCCGCCGAGCTCCTTCGAACCGACCAGCCGCGCGTGTCCGACCTCCGGAACGGACGCCTCCACCGCTTCTCGCTCGAGAAGCTCATTCGGTTCGCCGCGCGTCTCCGCGCCGACGTCACCGTCGACGTCCGCTGGGACCCCCACAGGCGGTACCTGGCATCCCGCCAGTAACGCGTGCATGTTGCGGGCACGGCGCGCAGGGCGCCGCCCGTCCGCGGAAAGGACCGAGTCCACCTGGCCATGACGTGAGAACCCGGTTCATCACGAACCTCCTTCGCCCAGCGTAGCGGACCCCGGGCAGCTCCCAAGGAGGTCCGTCATGTCCGCGCGTCACCTGCCCGTTCGCCCCGACCTGCAGCAGCTCAGGCACCAGGCGAAGGACCTGCTCCGTGCCGCCCGCAACGGCGACCCCGTCGCGATCGCCGAGCTCCAGGAGCACCATCCGCAGTCGATCGACCCGGCCGCGGCGCGTCTCGCCGACGCGCAGGTCGCCCTCGCCCGCAGCTACGGCCTAACGAGCTGGCCCCGCCTCGTCCTCGCCTGCCGCATGATCGACGCGATCTGGCACGATGATCGCACGACGGTGCGAAATCTCGTCCTGAAGCACCCTACCCTACTCCGTGAGTCTGCCCGCGGCGTCGAGCGGTGCAACTGGGGACCACCCATGTCGTACGCCGCGAACCTTGGACGCGATGCCCTCGTCTCGCTCCTCCGGGACCTCGGCGCCACCGACACACAATTCGCGTTCGACCGCGCGGTACTCCAGGGCCGCATCGACACCGCTCGGCTCCTCGCGAGCATGGGCGCCCGGCCCGTCCGCGACTCGATCATGGGGCCCGCGGAAACCTTGAACGGTGCCGGTATGGCGCACCTGCTCGAGCTCGGGTCCGAGATCAGCGACGAGCACGGCGACCGGCTCGGCCCGGTGGCGATGGTGCTGCAGACCTACGCCCGTAACCCATCCGGCAAGCACGAGTGCCTCGCGTTGCTCGCGAGCCACGGCATCGAGGTTCCCGACACGCCACCCATGGCCGTGCATCGCGGCCGAATCGACCTGCTCGAGCGTCATCTCCGGCACGACCCCGCGCTGCCGTCGCGAACCTTCACGCACCAGGAGATCTGGCCGCCGTCGTTAGGCTGCGCGACCGACGAGTCGCTCGCGCTTCACGGCACGCCGCTGGGCGGCGCCACCCTGCTGCACATGGCGATCGACTACGACGAGATGGAGATCGCGCGCTGGATGCTCGACCACGGCGCGAGTCCCGACGCCCGTGCCACGATCGACGCCGATGGGTTCGGCGGGCACACGCCGCTCTTCTCGAGCGTGGTGTCGCAGGTGCATCGCGGGCACCACCGGAACGACGATCGATACACGCGCCTGCTGCTCGAGCGGGGTGCCGACCCGAACGCGCGCGCGTCGCTCCGGAAGCGTCTCGTCTTCACCGACGATGACTCGACGCACGAGTACCGCGACGTCACGCCCCTCGCCTGGGGCCGGCGGTTCCACGATCAGGCGTGGGTGAGTGCAGCGGCTGTGCGTCTCGTGGCCGAGTCCGGCGGGGTCGAGTGACTCCGCACTCGCGCGCGAGTCGCGCCGCTCGTGACCGGACGGTTACCGCCCGGGTATTGCAGGTATGAGCCTGTTCCACAGGATCACGTACCCGGCGCTTGTCCTTGCCCTCGGCGTCAGCTGCGACGTCTCGCTCGGGCCGGATCGGGAGATCACGCTCCCGATCACGAGCGTCGAGGCGCCGGAGGAGGTC
>DASURJ010000334.1:0-2594 GCA_036280115.1 Gemmatimonadaceae bacterium | reverse complement strand
GAAGCCGCGCATCCAGATCGGCCGCGAGCTCGGCGTGGACTACCTCCTCGCCGGCAGCGTGCGGTGGGACCAGCCTAACGAGGTGGCGCACCGCGTGCGCGTCACCGTCGAGCTGGTGCGTTCCCGTGACGGGAGCTCGGTGTGGGCGGACCGGTACGAGGCGACGACAAATGACCTCTTCGCCGTGGAAGCCGCGATCGGGGAGAAGGTGGCCGCTGCGCTGCAGGTCGCGTTGGCCGAGCGCGAACGCAGGGCGATGTCGGCTCGGCCGACGCAGAGCTTCGAGGCGTACACGTACTTTCTCCGCGGAGAGGCGCTTCGCATCCCACCCGAAGACGCGCTCACGGCGTCCCCCCGCGCCGTCGCCATGTACGAGCGTGCCGTTGCGCTCGACCCCACGTTCGCGCTCGCCTTCGCGCGGCTCGCGGAGACGCACGGCAGCATCTACTGGGCGAGCACGGACCGCACCGCGAAGCGCCTCGCACTGATGCGCGAGGCGGCGGAAACCGCCGTACGCCTCGCCCCGGACTTGCCGGAAGCGCGCCTCGCGTTGGGGCTCTATCACTACCGCGCTCGGCGAGACTACGACCGAGCGCTCAGCGAGTTCTCGTCTGCTTTGCGGCAGCGGCCCGGCGAGAGCGAGCTCCTGATGGCGCGAGGGTTCGTGCTCCGTCGTCAGGGGCGCTTCGCGGACGCTGTCGCCGATCTCTCGCGCGCCGTCGAGCTCGACCCGCGCTCGGCGCGGACGGCCTTCAACCTCGGGCACTGCTATGCGATGATGCGCGCGCACGCGGACGCCGTGCGTTACTTCGAGCGCGCGATCGCACTCAGCCCGCAGTGGGCGAGCGTGTATGCTGACCTCGCAACCCAGTTCGTGACCTTACGCGGAGGCGACGTCGCGGCGGCACGCCGTGCCTTGCGCGACGGGATGTCGTTGCCCGACGCAGGCGCCTTGGTGGCGCGCTTACGCTTCCAGGCTCCCATGCTCATCGGGTTCACCGCGGCCGACAGTACGGTGCTGCGAAGTCTGACGGCCAGCGCCTTTCGGGGCGACACGGCGGAGTACATGGTAGTCCGTGCCGACTGGTTGCGGCGCGGCGGCGAACCGGCTCGTGCTCGAGCGTACGCCGATTCGGCGCGGGTGATCCTGGAGCGGCGCGTGGCAGCGGAGCCCGGCGAGCCCGGGCCGCGCATGTTGCTGGCGCTCGCCTACGCGCAGCTGGCGCGAAAACCCGACGCCCTGCGTGAAGGCATGCGGGCCGTGGAGAGCCTTCCGTCATCGCGCGACGCGGTCGACGGACCCGACCTCCAGGAAGACCTCGCATACGTCGAGATGCTGGTCGGCGAGCACGCCGCCGCGGTTCGTCGACTGGAGAACCTCCTGACGATTCCGTCGGACGTGACGGCCCCCCTCCTACGCGCCGACCCGATGTGGGATCCGCTGCGGAGCAACGCAGGTTTCCAGCGGCTGATCGCGACGCCCGCGTCATAGCCCTGGCCTGTCATTCCGATTCGTTCGTCAATCTCCCCAGTCACCCGGACCGGGCTCGTCAGGCACCCCTCACTCGGGACACTGAGTCGCCAGAAACTTGAGCCACTCCTCGAGCTCGCGCGGTGCCGGGAGCGAGTGCCCGTTCCCGGCAGTCGTCACGTCGTAGACGTGCCCGTACCGGTCGGCAATCAACACTCCGGCTCCCTCGACGAGTGCCGCCGCATCGTCTGCGTCGGTCGCGACCACCTTCACCGCCGGGGCCAGCTCGAGCGCGCTGGTGAACGCCGCGGCGTCCCCGAGCGACCCCGGCACGAGGACAACGACTCGGCCGTCCCACGCCGCAAGGTCGTCCGCGGCCGCACCTACCTGGGCGACGTAGCGCCGACACGCATCACAGGTGGCGTCGTGCACGACGACTACGGCCGTGGCGTGCCGCCCGCCGTGTCGCAGGGCGACTCGGCCGCCGCCAGGTGACGGCAGCTCCAGATACGGGAGGAAATCGGCTACGGTCAGGCCCACGAAAGCTCGCGACACAGGCGGGGACGCTGCGTGAGCCGAACCGCTGCCGCACGTCGACTAGGTAGTTGAACGGTGCCTGTCCCCCGCATCGAGCCGCACCCCACGCCCCGACTTTCTCCTACCGTTGGTGCTCTCATGCGTCGCTACCTCCTGACTGCCAGCTTGCTGCTCGTCGTTCCTATCGCCGCTGGCTGCGCTCGCGCCGACGCCTCGACCCCCGAGAGCCGAGCTGCGGTACTCGCAGTGCCAGCCGCCGTGGTTGGCATCGCGGGCAACTGCGCCCCGGACGCCGGTTCCATGCAGCCAGCGGCCACGGGCGCCAGCGCGGACGTCAACGGCGACGGGTACGTGTGCAGCCGCTCGGCCGTAGGCGAGACCGCGCGCGTCACCGTGGACAACGACGCGGCGAGTGACGGACGCGCGACCGTCGAGTCGAACGTGTACCGCGGAATGTGATTTCGACGGGGGCCGCTGCTGTCGCCCCATTGCCAGCGGCGGACAATTGACCCTGCAAGAAACGAGGAAGGCCGGACGGCGCGACACGCGCTGTCCGGCCTTTCGAGTTGCCCCTCCTGGGCTCGAA
>DASURJ010000333.1:0-9751 GCA_036280115.1 Gemmatimonadaceae bacterium | reverse complement strand
CGGAGTCTGGAGAGTCGCGAGCCCGGCGTGACCGGCTAGTTGCGTTGAGACCACCCCGCCGTTCGCGCCTCGCACTTCGCACTTCGCACTTCGCACTTCGCACTTCGCACTTCGCACCTCGCACCTCGCACTTCGCACTTCGCACCTCGCACTTCGCACTTCGCACTTCGCACTTCGCACTTCGCACTTCGCACTTCGCACTTCGCACTTCGCACTTCGCACTTCGCCGTTCGCAGTTCTCCCTTTAATCGTCCCTCTCCTAGAGGAAGAGGATTCGATTAGCTGGAGATCGCCGCCATGATAACTCGATTTTTCGCAGTTGCCCTTGTGTATTTTATCCTCCTCGCCGGCGAGGAACTAAATGCACAGGCACGGACAGCGCGATCCGCCCGCCCCCGTCGCCCGCCATCGGCCGATTCCCTCATCGCAATCGCGAATCGCGGGCGAGCGCTCGCGAAGTACGACAGCATCGCATGGCTCGGTGCTGGCGCCATGACGTCGCTATCCTCACCAGCAGATGGCATCCGTAGACTGATCACCCGCCGTACCAGCAGCGGATGGGAAGTTGCCGCCGGACACCTCACAGCGAACGGCAATGTGTTCCTCATGACCCATCTCTCGACGCCCGGCATCGAGGCCGGGCCGCAGTGGGCATCCACCTGGTACGACCCTCCCCGCGAGGACACTGGATACTTCGCGCGCGCCGCCCGGGCGATCGAAACGTCCGTCACCATGTTCCACCGGCCCGCCGACCGGCCGTACATCGCGACCGCCGTTCCCGCGACCGACGGCCCCTGGTGGTGGGTCTATCTCTACCCCGCGCCCTCGCGACCCGGCGCCTGGCCGCGCGGCGGCGACATGCGCTTCCGCGTCTCGACGGATGGGCGAATCATCACCGAGTCGCGTCATCTCCACGAGACGATCGCCGAGTACACACCGCGCACCGCGCGATCGGGAGGCGAGGTCGAGCAGGAGGTTCTCTCGGATACACCCGAGGACACGGACGTCTTTCACGTCGTTCAGCGGCGGCCGGCGCTTCCGGAGCTCATGACCGCTGGTCGGTACCGCTATCGGATCGACGTCGACGGCAGCATTCGGCTCATCGGTCGGAAGTAGACCCGGCAGTCGGCCTCATCCGCCGAGTCGAGGAGAGAACCATTTCTCCCTCGGGCGTGTCTTATCGACGCGCTCGTAGGCAGAGTGGACCTGTACGCACCTCTCCCGCCGGAACTTGCGCTGCAATGAGTCCGGTCCAATCATCGTCGAGTCCCGCACCCCAGGTGGCACCCGCTTCTCGGCGTTCGGGACTGACCTAATTGAAAGCCGAGCCGCCCATGATCCGGATCCCGCGCAATCGCTGGATCACCGTGCTGGTGATCGTCCTCGCCGTCGGTGCCATCGGCGCATGGTACTTCACTCCGGCTGCCGCCAACGCTGATGACGCCGTCGTTGCCCGTGTGAAGCAGGGTGACTTCAAGGTCGTCGTCACGAGCGCCGGTGAGCTCCGCGCCAAGAAGTTCGTGCAGGTGCAGGGCCCCCTCAACATGCAGCAAGCCGAGATCTATCAGACCAAGATCTCGACGCTCGTCCCTGAAGGAACCGTCGTGAAGGAAGGCGACGTCGTCGCCGAGCTCGATCGCTCCGGCATCGCGGCGAAGATGGCGGAGGTTTCGCTCGCGCTGCAGAAGGCCGAGGCGCAGCTCACGCAGGCACAGCTCGACTCGACGCTCAACCTCGCCACCGCCCGCGAGGACATCAAGACGCAGGAGCTGTCGCTCGAGGAGAAGCGCCTCGCGAAGGAGCAGGCCGCGTACGAGTCGCCGAGTGTGAAGCGGCAGGTCGAGATCGAGTACGAGAAGGCGACACGGCAGCTCGCGCAGGCCAAGGCGAACTACATCACGAAGACGCAGCAGGCCGTCGCCAAGATGGCGGAAGTGGGCGCCGACGTGCAGCGCCAGCGGAACAAGCTGAAGAACGTACAGGACGTGTTAGGCAACTTCACCATCCGCGCGCCATCGCCGGGGATGGTCATCTACGTCAAGGAGTGGAACGGCAAGAAGAAAGGCATCGGCTCGCAGGTGAGCGCGTGGGACCCGACGGTCGCGACGCTCCCCGACCTGGGCCAGATGGAGTCGCTGACCTACGTGAACGAGATCGACGTCCGAAAGATCTCGGCGGGTCAGAGCGTCACCGTCTCGCTCGACTCGGACCCGACGAAGAAGCTGAGCGGCAAGGTGACGGCGGTCGCGAATGTCGGCGAGCAGCGCCCGAACGCGGACGCGAAGGTGTTCGAGGTGAAGATCCTCCTGAACGAGGCCGACACCACGCTGCGTCCGGGCATGACGACGTCGAACGCCATCGAGACGAACACGATCAAAAACGCGCTCTTCGTGCCGCTCGAGGCAGTGGGGGTCGAAGGGACGACGCCGTTCGTGTACAAGCGCGACGGAGCGAGCGTGACGAAGCAGCAGGTCGAGACCGGGCTCGCGAACGACGACGAGATCGTGATCGCGAAGGGGCTCGGGCGTGATGACCGGGTGTTGCTGACACCGCCGTCCGATGCCGACAAGCTGGAGCTCAGGACGCTGCCGGGCGCGAAACCCGGGAGCGGCGGTGTGCCTCAGCCCGGACCGGCCGATACGCCGTCGACCAAACCCGTGCCGGTGCAGCCGACGCCAGCGGCACCGAACGCGTCGTCAAAGGCGACGACCGACGTGCCCGCGGCGTCGGCATCGGCGGCGCGCACGAAGTCCTGACTACCGGCCACATCATCGATGCAGGTTCGCGACCTCGCGCGTCTCCGCGCCGAGTTGACCGCGCACGTCCTCTTCAGCGTGCGCACGGCCATCGAGGCCGTCGGCCACAACACGCTCCGCGCCGCGCTCACCTCGCTCGGCATCCTGTTCGGCGTCGCGTCGGTCATCGCCATGCTCGCCATCGGGAAAGGCGCCGAGCAGGAGATCCTGGAGCAGATGCGGCTCCTCGGCTCCAACAACGTGATCATCACGCCGCTCGTCGAGCAGAAGGAGGAGGAGGCGAAGGACGAGGGCACGAAGGAGCCGAAGAAGTATTCACCCGGTCTCACGGTGCGCGATGCGCGCAAGATCGCCGACCTCGTGCCTAACGTGGCGACTGTGAGCGGCGAGGTCGTGCTCCAGACGCTCGTGACGCGCGAGGGGAGGCGGCGCTCGGGGAAGGTCGTCGGCATCGACACCACCTACCTGGACCTCCTCAACCTGCGGGTCGCGGAGGGCAAGGGCTTCGCCCCGCTGCAAGTCGCCGACGGGGCCCCGGTCGCGATCATCGGCCACGGCGTGAAGACGCGGTTCTTCACCACCGAGGAGCCCATCGGCAAGCCCATCAAGGTCGGCAACGTCTGGCTCACCGTCGTGGGCGTGCTCGAGGACCGCAAGGTCTCCGAGGCGACGTCGCAGAAGCTCGGCATCCGAGACGCGAACATGGATGTGTACGTGCCGCTCTCCACGATGCTGCTGCGGTTCCGGAACCGCGCCCAGGTCACCGAGCGCGACGTGCAGCAGGCCTCGCGGGAGGTCGACTTCGATCCGAGCAACCAGAACGCGAACGAGGACCCGCAACAGCGCGCCGAGCGAACGAACTACCATCAGCTCGACCGCATCATCGTGCGGGTGGACCAGGCGCGCTACGTGACCGGCGTCGCGAACGTGCTGCAGCGCATGCTCACGCGTCGCCACAACAGCGTGATCGACTTCGAGATCACCGTCCCGGAGCTTCTGCTCAAGCAGGAACAGCGGACGAAGAACATCTTCAACGTCGTGCTCGCCGCGATCGCGGCCATCTCGCTCATCGTCGGCGGGATCGGGATCATGAACATCATGCTCGCGTCCATCCTCGAGCGGACGCGGGAGATCGGCGTGCGGCGCGCCGTGGGCGCGAGTCAGCGCGACATCCTCGCCCAGTTCCTGAGCGAGGCGGTGCTCATCAGCCTCGCCGGCGGCGTTGCCGGCATCATCGTCGGCGGCGGCCTGAGCTTCGGTATCGAACGCCTGGCCGACATTCAGACGATCGTCTCGTTCTTCTCGGTGTTCATCGCCTTCGGCGTCTCGATCACCGTCGGCATCGTGTTCGGCATCGTCCCTGCCTGGCGCGCAGCGCGGCAGGATCCCGTGGTGTGCTTGAGGTACGAATGAAAGGAGCTATCAGCCATCCGCTATCAGCTATCGGCCTAACGGCGGCGTTGGTGCTGACCGTTACGGCGCCGCTTGGCGCGCAGCAACCACTCACGCTGCAGCAGGCCATCGAGCTCGCGCAGAAGCAAGGGTTGCAGGCACGGGCCATCCTCGGCACCCGTGACGCGGCGCGGTGGCGGGACCGGGCGTTCAACGCTCGGCTCATGCCGCAGTTGTCGCTCACCGGCACACTGCCCAGCTACCTGAACGCCATCGAGCCGGTGATTCAACCCGACGGCTCCACGCGATTCGTCCCCAGGCGCGAGACGAACTCGGTCCTCGGCATGACGGTGCGACAGGCGCTTCCGTTCACCGGCGGTACGCTCTCCATCTCGTCCGGTCTTTCGCGGCTGGACCTCGGAGGCGATCAATCGTCGCGGGTCTACAACTCGACGCCGGTGACCATTGGCCTCAGTCAGGAGCTCTTTCGGCCGAACGCGATCAAGTGGGACGGGCGCGAGCAGGACCTGCGTGCCGTCGTCGCCGACCGCGAATACATCGAAGCGCGCGAGGACATCGCCATCAACACCGCGACCGCGTTCTTCGACCTGTTCTCGGCTCGGCTGGCGCTCGACAACGCCGTAGCGAAGGCCGCGATCAACGACACGCTCTATAACCTGAACAAGGGACGGTTCGAAGTCGGCAAGATCGGCGAGAACGACCTGCTCCAGAGCGAGCTCGCTCTGCTTCAGGCCCGCACGTCGCTCGACGGCGCCAAGCTCGACTTCGAGCGCGCGAATGCCGCGCTCAGACGTCTCCTCAGTCTCCCGCCGGATGCTCCGATCGACATCGTCGTGCCGGCCGACGTCCCGCTGACCGAGGTCGATACGGCCGTGGCCGTCGAGCAAGCCCTGCGCAACCAGAGCCGTGCCATGACGAGCGAACTGCAAACGGTTCAGGCCAAGCGACGCGTGACCGAAGCGAAGCTCAACAACGGCTTCGGCGCGACCATCTCGGCCACGGTCGGCTTCAACCAGCGTGCGTCGGTGTTCGACGACGCGTATCGCGATCTGGCTCAGCGCCAGCAATACGGCGTGAGTGTGCAGATGCCTATCGTGCAATGGGGCAACCGAAAGGCGCAGATCGAGGCCGCGCGCGCCGAGGAAGATCGGGCGGCCGCGAATGCGCGAGCGACACGTGACGCGGCGGCCGAAGAAGCTCGCTTCGCCGCGCTCCAGCTCGCCCAGTCGGCCCGCAACCTCGCGCTCTCGGCGAAGGCGGACACCGTCTCGGAGAAGCGATTCGAGGTCGCGAAGAACCGCTACATCGTGGGCAAGATCGGGATCGACAACCTGTACCTCGCGCAGAACGAGCGCGACCAGGCGCTGCGCGGGTATATCGACGCCATGCGCGGCTACTGGGCGTCGTATTACCGTCTCCGCCGTCTGACGTTGTACGATTTCGCGGAGAGACGACCTATACGATAGGGAACCGGAACCGGGAACCTGAGAAACCTCGGGAGGCCTCCCTATCGTAAAGGGGCTTCCCGAGGGTTCTCGCCTTTATAACCCTGCAGCGCAGTTGGACGCTTGTCGCGTCAACCAGTTCCAGCTAACAGCAACTAGCGCTGTTCCCGGTTCCCCGTTCCCCGTTCCCATCTCCCATGACACCGCTCACCGACCTGCGTGATGGAGCCCGAATGCTCCGCCGCTCTTCGGGCGTCGCAGTCCTCGCCGCGCTCGCCCTCGGTCTCGGAATCGGGTCGACCACCACGATGTACTCGATCACCCGCGGCATCCTCCGCGAGCTGCCGGTCCACGAGCCCGAGCGCCTCGTGCACATCGCGGTGACCGACCGAACTGCGGGTGACGACTACCTTCGCATCCCAGCCGCGGACTTCATCGCGCTCCGTGACCAGCAGCGAAGCTTCGAGTCCATCGCGGCGTACGAGGACGGATCCGTCCACCTGGGCGACGCCGTCCATCGCGCCGAGCGCGTTATGAGCGCTGTCGTCACGGCGAGCCTCTTCTCGGTACTTCGAACGTCCCCGCTGCTCGGGCGGACGATCACCACTGCGGACGAGCAGCCAGGGGGTTCCCCGGTCGCCGTGCTCGGGTACACGCTGTGGCAGAACCGGTATGGCGGTGACCGCAACGTCATCGGCACCACGATTCGCATCAACGGAACGCCAACCACCGTAGTCGGCGTAATGCCCGAGGGCTTCGGTTTTCCGCGCAAGGAGCAGCTGTGGACGCCGCTGGTGATGGACGCGTCGAGCGCGATTCGTCCGGGCGCTGGGGTCCAGGATGCCCTCGTGGCGTACACCGTGATCGCCCGACTGCGCGACGCCGCGACGGTCGAATCCGCGGGCGCCGAGGTCGCGGCTATCGGGCGGCGTCTCGCGATCGCCGACCCGACGGCCCATGAGGGCCGCTCGCTCGCGGCGCGGCCCTACTACGACGAGATGATCCCACGTGACGCGCGCATCATCTTTTGCGCGATGCTGCTCGTCGTGTCGTTCGTGCTCCTCATCGCGTGCGCGAACGTCGCGAACCTGCTGCTCGCCCGTGCCGTCACGCGCAGTCGTGAGATCGCGGTGCGCATGGCGCTCGGCGCCGCGCCAGGGGCGCTCGTTAGGCAGCTCCTCGTCGAATCGCTCGCCGTCGCGGTTCCCGGCGGACTGCTCGGTCTCGCGCTCGCGTACGCCGGGGTAGCGGTGTTCAACGCCGGTGTGGGCTTCGAGCTCGAGTTCTGGATGCGGGTCGAGGTCGACGGTGCCGTACTCGCATTCACGACGGCGCTCGTCGTGATCGCGGCAGTCGCGGCGGGGATCGCGCCCGCGCGTCAGGCGGCGCGCGTCAGCGTCGGCGACGCGCTCAGGGATGAAGCTCGTGGGTCGTCGTCGTTCCGTCTCGGGCGAGCGAGTCGAGTGCTCGTGGTGAGCGAGGTAGCGCTGTCGTGTGCGCTCCTCGTGGTGACAGGACTCATGGTGAAGGGCGCAGCGAACGCGACCACGCGCGACGTCGGCGTCGCGCCGGAGCAGGTCGCGGCAGGACGCATCGAGCTGCGAGCCGACGCCTACCCTGACGCTGACGCCCGCGCGCGAATGTTCGACCTCCTGGAAGCGCGGCTCCTCGAGCAGCCGGGCGTCACGTCGGTAACGCTCGCAACCGCGCTGCCCGGCAACAGCATCGGACGAGTCCCGTTCGAGGTCGGTGGCACGACGTACGACAACCCCGACGCGCGCCCGCGCACGCGCCTGCTAGCGGTGTCGCCCTCGTTCTTCGAGACGTTCGGAGTCTCGTTGCTCCAGGGCCGTGGCTTCGCGCGCGCGGACCGTGACGGCGCCCCGCCTATTGCGGTCGTCAATCGGTCCTTCGCGGACCGCTTCTTCGCCGGCAACGCGCTCGGCCGTCAGGTACGGGTGGACGAGAGCGGCGCGTGGGCGACCATCGTCGGTGTGGCACCCGAGCTCGGGGTGGCTGGCGGCACTGGCGACCGCAACTCGGGCGACGACGCGATCTACATTCCGCTCGCGCAGGCCGAGGTCAACAACGTCGCGATCGCCGCACGAACGCGCGGGGATGCGGCCGCGCTCGTAACGACCATGCGTGAAGTGGTCGCCGCGCTCGACCCCGACGTACCCTTGTATCAGGAAGGGCGACTCGATGTGACGCTCGCGCAGGCGAACGTGGCCGAACGGCTCTTCGGCTGGCTGTTCACCTTCTTCGGATTCTCCGCGCTGGTGCTCGCGGTCGTCGGACTGGCCGGAGTGCTCGGCTTCTCGGTGAGTCGGCGGACTCGCGAGCTCGGCATTCGCGCCGCGCTCGGCGGTCGCCCTGCGACGATTCTCTGGCTCGTCCTGCGCGGCGGGACAGTGCAGCTGCTCACCGGCCTAACGATCGGTCTTGGGCTCGCGGCCGTGGTGGCGCCGCAACTTGGCGAGGCGCTCTTCGAGCAGAACCCGCGTGACCCGGCGGTCTACGGCGCGATAGCGATTCTGCTCGTCACCGCCGGCGCATTTGCGGCAATGGTGCCCGCGAGCCGTGCGCTTCGCGTGAGCCCGGTGGTCGCGTTGCGATCCGAGTAAGGAATCAACGCTACACGGGCGGTTCCGGTCTGCCCCGCACCCGCTCGTAGACCTTCGCGACAATCGGCGTCACCACCAGCGTCGCCGCGATGCGGATGGGCTGCGTGACCTTCGTCGCGATGTAGGCGGCCGCGAGCGTCCCAACATTCCCGGCGGCGCTCGACGGGCGCCATCCGAATCGAATCGCGAGCCAGAATCCACCGAGCACCGCGAAGAAGATCGCGAAGTACACGACGAGGGCGACGGTACCGTACTCGGTAATGAGCTTCTGAACGGTCTTCTTCACGAGGTGCGCGGCCAGGGGATGACAATGGGTCCCTTAAGATACGCCCGCGCTCACTCCAGCCGCAGCGCCGCAATGGGGTCTGCCCGTGTGGCCCGTCGTGCCGGAACGGCGCACGCGGCGAAGCCCGCCGCGAGCAGCGCCGCACCTGCACCGACGAAGACGATTGGATCGGTCGGTGTGACCTCGAAGAGCTGTGCGCGGAGAAGACGTGTCACCGCGAAGGCTCCGGCCACGCCGATGACCACGCCGATCGACACGAGCACCATGCCCTGGCGTAGGACGAGGCCGAACACTGCCCGCGCCTGCGCGCCGAGCGCAATACGCACGCCGATTTCCCGCATCCGTTGTGTAACCGAGTAGGCGAGCGTGCCGTACAGGCCAACGACCGCGAGCACGAGTGCGACTCCCGCGAAGCTCGTGAGCAGCTGCGTGCGGAATCGCGCACGACCGTGCGAATCGGCCAAAATTTCGTTCATCGGCTGAATCGCGGAGAGCGGTACGTCCGGGTCGATCGCTCGGAGCGCCGCGCGAAGTTGCGGCGCGATTGCCGTCGGGTTGCCGCGCACGCGGGCCGCCACGTTCATGAGCAATGCCGTTCCGAATCCAGCTCCCGGCTGTCGGTTCGAGAAGTACATGACATCCGGCGCATCGTATACCTGGCCGTAGATGCGCACATCGGCGACCACGCCCACGATCTCCGCAGTGAACGGCTGACCGAAATCGACGACGAGGCGCCGCCCGAGCGCACGCTGGCCGGGGAACAGGCGGCGGGCGAGACCGTCGCTCACGACCGTGACCCCGGGCCCCTCTGTGTCGGTAACGGTGAACGTGCGACCGGCAACCATAGGGATGCGCATCGTCGCGAAATAGTCGTCGGTGACCGTGGACACCGTCGCGTTCATCTTGTCGGCGTCGGTCGCGGGCGGCTGCCCCTCGATGTGGAAGTAAGTGTCACCGCCGCCGCGGAGCGGCAGCAGCGTCGTGGCGCCTGCCGCTTCGACGCCGGGAATGGCTCGCACGCGATCGAGGAACTGCGTCCAGAACCGTTCGGTATCCGCGCGCGTCTCGTACCGCTCTGATGGGAGCGACACTTCGGCCGCGAGAATGCCGTCGGCGTTGAACCCGGTCTCCACGCGCTGCAACTGCACGAGACTGCGCACGAGCAGCCCGGCGCCGACGAGCAGCGTCACCGCGAGCGCGACTTCAAGCGTGACCAACGCGGAGCGG
>DASURJ010000332.1:0-3386 GCA_036280115.1 Gemmatimonadaceae bacterium | reverse complement strand
CTTGCTCGGTTCCGATCGCAACCAGCCCGTCCATTCGCTCGAGACCGTACGCGAGCATCTCCGCGTTGCCCTCATCCGTGTTCACGAGCCGGATCTTCTCGACGACCGTCGGCATCGTCGCCTCGACATCGGACGTCAACTCCTCGTCGAGCTTCTCCCCGGGACGAAGCCCGGTGAAGACGATCGGCACGTCCCGATACGGCATCAGCCCCGACAGCCGAATCATCTGCTCGGCGAGGTAGAGGATGCGGACCGGCTTCCCCATATCGAGCATCGAGATACGACCCGCCGCCTCCGGCAGCACCGCGGCCTGCAGCACCAACTGCACTGCTTCCGGAATGGTCATGAAGTACCGGCGTACTTCCGGGTGCGTCACGGTCAGCGGTTGCCCGGCCGCCAGCTGCCGCTGAAAGAGCGGAATCACGCTACCGTCGGAGCCGAGCACGTTACCGAACCGCACCACGCGAGACTCGGTCGTCACGTTGCTGTCCGACGACGCCGCGAGGAGGATCCGCTCCGCGATGCGCTTCGTCGCCCCCATCACGCTCGATGGGTTCACCGCCTTGTCGGTCGAAATCAGTACGAACTTGCGCACGTCGTGGCGGATGGCGGTCGCCACCACGTTGCGTGTGCCGATCACGTTGTTTCGGGCTGCCTCGCGCACGTTGCATTCGAGCATCGGCACGTGCTTGTACGCGGCCGCGTGGAACACGTAGTCAGGACGATAGCGCGCGAAGACCTGTTCGACGCGGTCCGCGTCCGTCACGTCGCCCATCGCCGCCACGACTTCGATCTCCGGGTGCGCGCGCGTGACTTCGAGGTTGATGAAGTACAGCGGCGTCTCCGCGCGCTCGAACAGGATCAGGCGGGATGGCCGAAACGGGGCGAGCTGTCGGGCGAGTTCCGAACCGATGGACCCGGCGGCCCCGGTGATGAGAATGCTCCGCCCGGCGATTTCCTGGGCAACCGGGGCCAGGTCGAGCGAGACCGGCTGGCGCCCGAGGAGATCCTCGATGCGAACCTCCCGAAGCTTCCCGTCAGGCATCGGGCTCGCGAGCATCTCGACGAGCGAAGGGAGAATCTTGTATTCGACGCCCGTAGCCGCGCACCGCTCCACGAGGTCCTGCATCTGCTCGGTCGTCGCGTGCTGCACTGTGATGACGAGCAGATCGACATGGTACCGCGCCGCGAGCCGCGCGATCTCCTCGGTCTTGCCGAGGACCGGAACCCCGTGCAGCGACCGGTTCTCGGCCGCCGGATCATCGTCGACGACGCCCACGACAAAGAGATCACTCGTCCCATCGTGCTGCGTCTGTCGCAGCAGGAGCTCCGCGCCGGTGCCCGCGCCGATCAGCAGCGCGCGACGACCCTCGGGCGGGCGAAACCGCGGGCGTGCCTCCCACAGGAAGCGGGCTACGAACTGAACGCCTCCGCACAAGAAGATCGTGAGGACCCAGTCGATGATCGGCACCGACCTAGGCATCCCTTCGAGCCGGCCAATGAAGAACAAGGCCATGAGAAACACCAGCGAGCTGACGGTCACGGCGACGACGAGATCGAGCAGGTCGCGCACGCCCGTATGCTGCCAGTAGATGCGGAATACGCCGCGTTGCCAGTACGCCGCCAGTCGGAGGACGAGCAGCAACGGCCAGGTCATGATGAGCTGGCGGACGTATTCAGGCGGGAGACTGAAATCGAAGCGCAGCGCAAACGCTGTCATGTACGCGAGCGTGATCAGCGTCGCGTGTACAGTCACTCCAACCAGCCACTCCGGCCGTGATTGGAGCCGGGACGGAATCCCGGCTGTCGAAACGCCCCACCACACGTGACCCCCCTGCCCCAACTGCCCCATCGGGCGTCAGACCTGCCCGTCGCCTTTACATCGCGGATGATCGTACCGTCATCGGATTCGCAGGTCACACCGGAACAAACTCGCCGCTAACCGCCGGCCCCCAGATGCGGCCTCCACCCACGGAAGCGCTTCAAAATGAATTAGCGCTTTCCAATGTCCGTCGCCCGATAGTAACACCATAGGACACTATGTCCAGAGCATCGAGCATCGCGGCGGTGGCGTGCGCTGTATAGCATTGTCAAACAATCATTTACGTCAAATCAAACCGACGACTTACCTTGATCTAACCCGAGGTGGCAAGGGAGCCATGCGCGCGCCTACCACATAATTGCTGCGCAGGCGCAACACAGAGGTGCGTCCTGACGACAATACCAAAGGCGCGTCAGGAGAACGTCAGCAGCGAATGCGCGTGCCCGCGCCCCACTTGCCGCCGCAGCGAATAGCGCCCACAGTTCCCCCAACTAAGTGTGGGGAGCGCCCATGTCATGGCTTCCAGGTCTGCGACGGTACGTGCGCATTCCGCGTGTCACGAAGGCGAAAATCGATCGCGACGTCGACGACGAGATTCGCTTTCATCTCGACATGCGCGCGCAGGAGTTTCGGCGCAGCGGCATGTCCCCCGACCGCGCGAGGAGCGAGGCGCTCCGTCGCTTCGGCGATGTCACGGCGACACACGCCTACTGTAAAGAGCAGCATCGGGCGACCGCCGGAACGCTCCGGTTCGCGACAGTTGTTCGTGAGGCACAACAGGACGCGGCCATTGCCGTTCGCCAGCTCCGACGTAGCCCCGTCTTCGCCCTCGCTGCCCTCCTCACGCTCGCCCTCGGGATCGGCGCCAACACCGCGATCTACTCGCTCGTCAACGCGTACCTCGTCCGCCCGTTCCCGTTTCCCGAAGACCACCGGATCGCCGCCGTCATCGCCGGCCCGTCGCGCGAGCCGTTCCGCAACGCCCCCCGCCTCGCCACGGTCGACTGGCGCACCATCGAACCACTCTTCGACGCAACGGTGGCCTGGGACCTCGATGGGTTCACCGTCGTCGGCTCGGGGCAACCCGAGTACGAGGACGGCGCGTGGGTGAGTCCCCGGTATTTCGACGTCCTTGGCGTCCGCACCGCGATCGGCCGCGCGTTCACCGCCGACGACTACCAGCCCGACCGCCGCGTCGCGCTCGTGAGCCACGACCTGTGGACGCGCCGGTTCGGCCGTGACTCGAGCATCGTCGGCACAACGGTTCGCATGTACTCCACCGACCGGCCGAGCGAAGCGGAGCTGGTCACCATCGTCGGAGTGTTGGCCGAAGGCGCATGGCATCTTAACCAGTTCACCGACGTGCTCCGCCCGCTCACCACGCCGCGCATGCCGTCGCTCGTGCGATTGGCGGACGGCATGCCGCTCGCCGAAGCGGAACGGCGGCTCACGGCCGCCGTGCGCGCGCAGCTCTCGTCGGCCGACCCGGCGTGGCGGATGTCGCTCGCGTCGGTTCGGGATGAGCACGTACACCGCGTGCGACCGATGCTGCTCACCCTTGCGG
>DASURJ010000331.1:0-4882 GCA_036280115.1 Gemmatimonadaceae bacterium | reverse complement strand
TACGCCTCCGACCTGCGTCGCCTCGCCGGGGTAGACGCGCGGGTCGCGTCGGGCGGCGATGAAGCGCTGCACGTGGTCGCGACCGAGAACGTCGACTGCATGATCCTCGACCTCGAGATGCCCGGAAAGGATGGCTTCGCGGTGCTTCGAGCGCTCAAGGAGCGCGGCGCGGATTTTCCCGTCATCGTGTACACGGGCACGGGCAGCTTCGACCGGTGCGTGCAGGCCATGCGGCTCGGCGCGTACACGTTCATCGACAAGGCCGATCCCGTGGAGCGCGTCGCTCGCGAGGTGGAGACGGCGATCGAGCGTCGAGCCCTGCTCACCGAAGTCGCGACCCTCCGTCGTTATGCGGCCGAGGATAGCGCGCTTCGCGGAGCGAGCCCGGCGATGCAGAAGCTCAAGGACGCCATCGCGCGCGTGGCACCGATCCCGAGCCCGGTCCTCATCCTCGGCGAGAGCGGCTCGGGAAAGGAGCTCGTCGCGCGCGATATTCACCGGCTGAGCGGGCGCGCGAAGGAGCCCTTCGTGGCGATCAACTGCGGCGCGTTGCCCGAGAACTTGGTGGAGAGCGAGCTGTTCGGGCATGAGCGTGGCGCGTTCACGGGGGCGCACACCACGCGAAAGGGGGCCTTCGAGAGCGCCGGGAAGGGGACGCTGTTCCTCGACGAGATCGGCGAGCTGCCGCCCGCTGCCCAGGCCAAGCTCCTCCGCGTACTCGAAGAGCGCTCGGTCGTTAGGCTGGGCGCTACACGGGGGGTGGACGTCCCCGCGCGTGTCGTGGCAGCCACGCATCGCAACCTCGATGAGGACGTCGCGGCCGGCCGGTTCCGCCAGGATCTGCTGTTCCGCCTCAACGTGCACGTGCTGCGCGTCCCGCCACTACGCGATCGCCTCTCGGATTTGCCCGAGCTCGCCGACCATCTCGTCGCGGCGATCTGCGACCGGTTCGGCGTCCGCCGCAAGACGATCGCCGCGGCGGCGCTGGAACTCCTCGCGCGCTACGATTGGGCGCGCAACAACGTCCGCGAGCTCCGCAACGTCGTTGAGCGAATGGTGATCGACAGCGATGCCGATGTGATCGGCCCCGAGCACGTCCCGCCGGAGCTCGTGAGCTCTACACCAGCCACGTCGCGAAACGGCGAGGCGCGTACGTTCGTCGAGCAAAAGGCCGAGGCGGAGCGCCAGATCATCATCTCGGCGCTCGAGCGGAATGACTGGCACGTCACGCGCACCGCGCAGGAGCTCGGCCTCGCGGACCATGCGAGCCTGCTCAAGATCATGCGCCGCCACGGGGTGAGTCGCCGTTAGCAGTCCGAAATCGGGGTCAGATTCGAATATCAACGTTCTGTTGCGCGCCGGCGTCGTACGAGCGCCGGACCCCTGGCCGGTGCCACCGGCCCCCTCCGCCGGCGTCGTCCGCGGCCGCAATTCCCGCGTCCGCCGCTGCCGCGCCGGTGTTGCCGCGTCCTTCGCGCTCCGTTTGGGTGGCGCTTACGCCCCGCCGGCTCCGTCGCGGCATCGGGCCGGACGCGGATTACGCGGCAGAGGCGAACGCGGAAACGGCCGGGGAGAATGACTCCCAGTGTCGGTCGCGCTGGGGACGCCATTCACCGTGAGAGCAGTTCCCATCATCACGGCCTTGGCGCGAGGGCGCGTGAGTGCTGAGGAGCGATCCCCCTCATCCCTCTCATCCCCTCATCCGTCGTCCCCCTTCTGGATGCCTGCCCCACGACGTAGGGCACCGCGCGCGCCATGCCGCGTGCGACGCCTCGCCCTCGGCAACGGGCCGCTCCCGCCCCGCGTTCGAACGATGCGTTAGGACTCTGACCCCTGACGGAGCGTTAGGACTCTGACCCCTGACGGAGCGATGCCTCGCCCTCGACAACCGGCCGCTCCCGTCCCGCTCCCCCAAACCAGATCTCCCAGCACGGCAACGATGACGTGTCCAGTCGGACACACCGGCCCGCGCGAAGCGTGTCCGCGGGAACACATCGCGCGCCCGTCGACGGGAGTGTGCCCATCGTAAGCCAAAACACGGTAACGGTTTAGCGCACGAAGCAATCCCTCCGAAGGTGTGGGCCCGCGTTTGCCCTAACGAGTGCCCGCAACTCAACCGATGCGCGCCCGTCAGGGCGCCGGACCATAGGAGGACACCATGCTTCGCACCACGCAGATCACCCGCAATCACGTCCCGACGATTCGCGCGATGGGATTCGCGCTCGCCAGCGCCGCGCTCATGGCAGCCGCCGCGTGCGGCGACGCCGTCGAGCTCAAGGAAGTCGGCGACGTCACCACCCCTACCGCGACTCCGACCACCGATTCGTCCGTCGGCACCGTGACGCCCGAGACGCCGGTCGTGCAGGTCTCGCTCTCGGACGCCGAGAAGCTCTACCAGGCGAAGAACTATGGCGAGGCCGCGGAGCTCTTTGCCGTGTACGCCGACCAGCACCCGAACAACCCGTGGGGCCATTACATGCTCGGCCTTTCGGCGTGGAAGTCGGGCGACCTGGGTCGCGCCGAGAGCGCGTTCGTGCGATCGCTCGAGCTCGACCGGAAGCACGTGAAGACGCTGCTCAACCTGAGCCGGGTGCACCTCGACCAGGGGCGACCGAAGGACGCGCGGGAGCGTGTGGCCGCGGCGCTGGCGCTCGACTCGAGCTCGGCGGAGGCGTATCGCCTCATGGGACGCGTGCGCGCGGCGCTCAATCAGCCTAACGAAGCGATTGCCGCCTATCGCATCGCCCTGTCACACGATCCGAAGGACGTGTGGTCGATGAACAACATGGGACTGATCCTGATCCAGGGCGGCAACTTCGAGGAGGCGTTAGGCCCGCTGTCGCGCGCGGTACAGCTGGACTCGAGCGTGGCGGTGTTCCACAACAACCTCGGGATCGCGCTGGAGCATACCGGCCGGTACACGCTCGCGGTGCAGGCGTACCAGAACGCGCTGGTCGCGAACGCGGACTACACGAAGGCGAAGCTCAGCCTGGCCCGGGTGCAGGGGCGGCAGGACGACCCGTCGGCGATGCCGGTGGAGCTCGCGTGGCTGGCCGAAGAGTTCGACCGCGAGATCCGCGGGGTGCAGATGGGCGGGCCGGTTCCGACGCCGGATACCGTCACGCCGCCGGAGCGGTAACGCCTCGCACCGAAAATGAACACGCGCGCCGGGCAGCTTCGCCCGGCGCGCGTGTTCGAGGTTCGTTCCGACGTGCCCTAGCGACTGCGTCCCATCGGGAACCAGGTGAGTCCCATGTTGAACCGCGCGCTCGTGGCGTCAATGCCGAGGCCGTCGATCGTGAGGTTGTCGATCTTCACCTGCGTGAACTCGCCGGTGGTCCACTTGAACGCGCCACCCAGCGCCCACGTCTGCCCGATGAAGTACTGCAGGCCACCACCGAACGAGATGCCGCTGCCGAGGATCGAGAGGTCACCCGTGAAGGTGTTTCCGTTGCTGTCAACCATGAGGACATCGTTCTCCATCGCGGCGCGACCGGAGTAGCCGACCTCGAGGAACGGCACGAAACCGTGCGACGCGCTCACGAAGTGCCAGCGGCCACCAATGTCCACGTGCGCGAGGTCGAAGTTGCCGCCAACCGTCTCGATCCGCGCCGCGCTCGCGTCGAGGATGAGGGCGAAGTTCTTGGTGAAGCCCCAGCCGATCTGCGCGGCCAGGCCGGCGCCGGACTCGGTGGATGAGTTGAGGTCATCGCCGCGAACGGCCGAGCCGTTGAGCGAAAGTCCGAGCATCAGGTTCGTCGTGTTCGTGCGCGGCTCGGATCGGACGGCAGGCCGTGAGGGGGCGGCATACGAGGGCGGCGTCGACGCGGCCGGTTTCACTGAGTCGCGAGCGACGACCGTTTGCGGATCGACGACGGAGGCGGGACGATCGGCAGGCTTCGCCGCGACCGGTTTCTCGGCGAGCGGTTTCGCGACCGGTTTTTCCGCCGCCGATGCCGGATGATGCGCGGGTATGGATGCGGCCGGCGCAGCCTTTTCGGGCGCAGCCGCTACCGTCGTGGTCGTGACGCTATCCGACGCCGTCGCGTTCGCGTTCGTCAGCTGCAATGTCTCGTTACGCGCTGCCCGTATGACCAGCGGGACGTTCCAGGTGTAGATCCGCCCCTCGACCGGTTTCGCGGTCTTCGCGCGCAACGTGTAGCGCCCGGCAGGAAGCGTCATCCACACTCTTCCATCGAGATCGGTCTGCGCCGACACCGAGTCGGGACGGTCGGCGCGCCGGGCGACGACCTTGAGCAGCGGGAGCGGCTTCACCGAGTAGTCGGGAAGCACGACGGCGACCCTGACCGTCGCGGTGCCGACCTGCGAGGACGCCGAGAAGATGGTCGGCGAACGCGTCGACTGGGCGAAGGCGCTGGCGGGTAAGGCGAGCAGGGCGCAGATGCGCAGGGCTCGCGCGCAGGCGGACGTCATAGGCGCGGTGATTGAGGGAAACAGTACCGTCGTCAGATCCGCGACGGCGGCGCAACGTGCATCAGTTGACCACTATGAGCGACGAGAGGGCGGAAGGCCGGGTCACCTTTCGTCGTGTGGTCTCATGCACTTCGTGCGCTGCGTCGCACTCGAGGTGCGGCGCGGTTCACACCCTCACCACCGAGCCGGATCCTGGCGGTAGAAGCGCCGGAGCTCGTCATAGAGTCGTGGATGCCGGCGCTCGAGCTCGGACGCGCGCTCGAAGAACGTCTCGGTCGCCACCGCGAAGAACTCGGCCGGGTCTTCGGCGCCGTACGGGTCGAGCAGCGTGGGCTCGCCGGCATCGGCCGACTGCCGCAACGCCTCGAGCTCATCGCCCATCACCTGCGCCCACGACCGTACCTGTGCGCCGCTGTCGAGCGCCGGGGTTCCATCCGTGCTGCCGTCC
>DASURJ010000330.1:0-8847 GCA_036280115.1 Gemmatimonadaceae bacterium | reverse complement strand
CTCGAGGAGCGTCGCTGGCACTGCGGTGCAGTTGATCGGCACAAAGGGCTCGCTCGCCTCGCGAGAGTGGTCGTGGATCGCTCGCGCGATCAGCTCCTTGCCGGTGCCGCTCTCCCCGCGAATGAGCACGTTCGCGCGCGTCGCAGCCACCTGCCCCACGAGCTTGTAGATCTCGATCATGCGCGCGTCGCGACCCACGAGGTCGGCCAGCCGCTGAGGCGTCTCCTCGTCGCCGCGGCGACCGCGACCCGCGCGCGCCCGCGCCCGCCGGTCGTCGATCACCCGTGCGACTCGCGCTCGCAGCTCGTGGAGGTCGAGCGGCTTCACGAGGAAGTCGGTCGCGCCCTCGCGCATCGCTGCCACCACCGTCGGCATGTCGTCGAACGCGGTCATCAGCAGCACGGGAATGTCGGGTGCGCGTTCGCGGAGCAGCGCGAGCAGCGCGAGCCCGTCCATCCCCGGCATTCGCACGTCGGAGAGCACCATGTCCGGCGGCCGCTCGGCGAGCAGCGCGACCGCACGCGCGCCATCGTTCGCCGCACGCACATCGTACCCCGCCTCGACGAGAGCCTCGACGAGCGCCTCGCGCACGACCGCATCGTCGTCGACGACGAGCAACGAGCCGCTCATTCGCGTGGGATCACGGGGCGCCGATCCGCGCGCGCGCCAACATCGCCGTCGAGTCCCAGCCAGCGAGCTCCCAGAGCTCATTGGCCGCGTGCCCGGCGATGAAGTAAAGCCGGCGCCCGTCGGGGTGCACCGCGATCGGCGTGAAGTTACCGGTTACACCGACATGCAGCGTTCGCGTCGCCCCGTCCGCCACCGACAGGCGGTCGACGCGCAGCGACCCGCGCCCGCGGTTCGCGGGCGAAGCGCCGTCGAGATTCGCGCGCACGACGTAGACGTGGTGCCCGTCGGCGGCCCAGTCGATCGTCGCGAGCTGGTCCGGCATACGCACGCGGAGCAGCTCGCGCGACGAATTCCCGGCGAGATCGGTCACTCGCAGTGCTGTCCCCTGGCGGTCCTCCGTCGGCACGACCTGCGCGATGAGCCGGCCGTCGGGAGAGAGCTCCCCGGTCACGTCCTGCGGCCGCGCGTGCGTCATGGTCGCGAGCACACGCGTCGCGCCGGTCACGGGGTCGCTCGCCACTGTCCGCACCGTGCTGTCGCGGTCGTAGCGGCGGTAGATGACCTCCTTGCCGCTTGCCGTCCAGCCGAGGTTCCACGGCACCGCCCACGAGCTCGCGGTCGTGTCGCGAAGCAATACCGTACGCGCCTCGCCGCTAGCGACATCGACCACGAAAACCCCGGCACGGCGGTTGGCGTCCTCGCCGCGCGTGAAGATGCGCGTACCGTCAGGCGACCAATGCTGCCGGCCATAGATCCGGTCCAACGTCGTCGTCACGCGGCGCGTCTCGCCGGTGAGAAGCGAGCGGAAGGTGAGCACCGGCTGGCCCCACTCGTCGTTGTTGCGGTCGGCCACGTTATGCACCAGCCACTCCCCGTTGCGCGAGACGCCGAGCGCCGAGAGCGGTCGCGTGACGTCGCGGTCGTCCATGCGCACCGGCTCGCCGACCACCGCGCCCGCGGCAGTGTCGAGGGTCGCCTGGTACAGGTACACCGCGCCGGTGCGCACCGTGTAAAGGAGCCGGCCGTCGCGCGCAACGCCGACGCCGGACACATTCCACGCGTCTGGTTTCAGGAGCCGCGCCTCACCGTCGGCGCGGCCGTCGCGCACCGGTTGCAGCCAGAAGCCCGGGGTGCCTCCGCGGTCGCTATTGAGGACGATGCCGCTCCCGTCGGGTGACCACCCGTTAGGCGACTCGTCGCTCGGCCACCTGATCAGGGGCCACGTCTTCCCCGTCGCGATCTCCAGAATGTGTGCGTCGCGCGGTCCTACGTTCGGGTGCTCCTGGCTCCCGTTGTACGCGGCATAGCGGCCGTCGGGGGAGAAGAGCACATCGCCCAGCACCCAGGGCACGTTCTTGAACAGTAGGCGGATGCCGCCGCCATCGAGGTCCAGCCACCCGTAATCGAACCGGCCGTTAGTGCGGTCGAGCTCCACGATCACGTGCCGGCCGTCGGGCGCAAAGCCGTTCACCTCCATGTAGTAATACGCGGAGTCCTCGTATACCACGCGGGCGTTGCGGCCGTCCGCGTCGACCACGCGAATCGAGTAGCGCGCCTCGTCGTCGGACCAGGCGACGGCAATCCGGCGACCGTCGGGCGACATGATCGAGGTCTCGGCGTACGCGTCCGACGCCCACCCGTCCTTCTTGAGGCCGACTCGTCGAATTGCCCCGGTCGAGAGGTCACGCACCGCGACATCGCCGGTGGACCAGTCCGTCGTACTGAGGAATCGCGCGTCGGCGGTCGGGTAGCCGTAGTCGTTGAACTGCGCCTCCGACAGGAGCCGACGCGCAACGACCCCTGCCTGGCCGCGCGGCGAGTCTTTCTCCACCGCATGCCGCTGGGGGTCGGGTCGCGTGCCGCACGCGGCGGCGACGGCGAGTGCTGAGATGAGGAAGCGGCGCATGCGTGTGCCGGGCTGGGTCGCCCTGTCTGGGGCAAGGGCAGCACCAACAAGGCAATACGACGCAATCGACGCACGCGCAAGGGATTGGCCCTTCCCTCTCGACCCGTCTGGCGCGTCGCCGACGTAACGAGACGTTACGCGCATTGTCGAAACCGTTACGTCCGAGAGTCCTCGGCGCACAACCGCGGCCGCTCCGGGACGTCCGCCGGGTACAGGACGCAACGGTTGATGAAGTCCGGAGCGTCACGGGGCGCCTCACGCCGGCACGCGATGCTGGTGGCCCCGCGCGCCGCGAAGATGAGATACGCGACGTCGCGCAGGTCGACCGAATCGCCGTGCTGCGTGACCACACCGTCCGACCACCTGACGTGTGCGAGGCTGATACGCCCCGCGGTGGTCTTGCCGTCGCGGCGGACGATCACGTCCTCGCACGGGGCGGCAGCGGGTAGCACGGGCATCGTGTCGGGACGCGGTAGGGCGGCAATGACGTGCACGAGCTTCCGCGCAACGCGACGCTCGCGTCCCTCGTACGCGGCGACGGAGAGCGAGAGGTGACTCTCGTCCGGCGCGCCGAGCGGGTTTGCCTCGAGCCGTCGGCCGTCGTGGAGGTGGACCTCCCACCGTCGCCACCCGCCCTGCGCCGGACTCGCCTCGGCGAGTCCGGCACACATCGCGGCGACTAGCAGCGGGACCGCGATCCGTCTCGCGCGGCGCATCGCCTAGACGATCCAGACGCTGCCCGCGCGCGCCCCGTACAGGTTGCCGCGCTCCGCCGCGAGGCTCGCATCGTCGGTGGACACAAGGGCCGGCTGCTGGCAGGAAAGCGTGCATGCGGGGATGAATAACGCAGCGAGAAGGAGGCGACGTGCGTACATGGGCTCCGTCCTGTCGAGTGCGGTGGCGCGTCGCGACGGAGAGTCCGTCGGCGCACACGCCACGCTCGGCAAGCCGAACACCAGCCCCGGAGAAACCGCCTAACACGCCATGCGGCATGCGCTTGCGCGCGACGCACGTGCGCGCCAGCCATCCGCCCCCGTAACGCCGTGTTACGAACCGCGTCACATGATGTTACGCGCCGGCGGTGACGCGTCGCGTTAGGCTGCCGAAAGGCCCGCGGGTGCGCCGCGCGCGACCACGACGTCCTTCAGGAGCCCAGCTCGCAGCGCAACGCCGCCAGCGCTCGCTGCCACTCGTCGTCATCCCTCGCTCTACGCGCCCGAAAGTTGATTCCGACGGTGCCGAACTTTGCCGCACTCGACGCCTGAGGCGCACCGCTGAAGACGTCAGCCCGCCACGTGATCTCGAAGTCCACGAATCCAGCCGCCAGGACCGTGGCGCTGAGCTCTGCTTCCAGCAGAGCACCGGCGATTCAGCCTTTCCAGAGGTCGATGTTTCGCTTCGACTTCTCGCCGACTGCTTTCTGCACGAGGATGTCGCCGATCTGAAGACGCCCGCCTCGTTTGAGCACGCGAGCCATCTCGCAAAGTCCCGCGAGCTTGTCGGGGAAGAGGTTCAGGACGCCGTTCGAGATCACGACATCGGCCCACTCGTCAGGCACGGGCAGCGCCTCGGCGAATCCTTCGCGGAATTCGACGTTCGCCGCGCCCATCTCCCGGGCGCTACGGCGCGCTTTCTCGAGCATCGCCGGCGTCATGTCCACCCCGATTGCCTGTCCCGTGGTGCCGACCATCCTGGCCGCGATGAGCGTGTCGATCCCCGCTCCGCAGCCGATGTCCACCACGCGCTCCCCCGGGGCGAGCCGGCCCAGGCTGAACGGGTTTCCAGTACCGGCAAGCGAGGCGATCGTCGGCTCGGGGATACCGTCGAGCCACGCCTCCTCGTAGCCGAGGAGCCGGGCAAGGGGCCGCCCGGTGTGGAAATGGAAACCTTGCTCGGGGTTGGTGGCGACCGTCGAGTACTCCTCCCGTATCGCGTCGCGAAGACCATCGACGTCCAGTCCTTCGACCGGTCGGGCGACACCGGCAATGTCTGGCGCTGCCTGTCCCATGAATTGCCTCCTTGTCCGCGCTTGACGGTAGCGAGGTTCCTGCTATTCTATAGATCCTTAGATTATTAGTCCAGACTTCATGCCACATCGAGAATTCAAGGACGGCGTGTACGCGCAGTTCGCGCGGATCGGCCAGGCCCTCGCGAGCCCCAAACGCATCGAGCTCCTCGATCTCCTCGCGCAGGGCGAGAAAACTGTCGAGCTGCTCGCCGAGCAATCGGCGACGCCCATCAAGAACACCAGCGCGCATCTCAGGGCGCTGCGCCAGGCACGGCTCGTGGACACGCGCCGCGAGGGGACGTACGTGTACTACCGCGTCGCCGATGAGCGCGTCGTGGATTTCGTGCGAAGCTTCCAGGCGCTCGGACGCCGCCGCCTCGCCGAAGTCGCCGAGATCACGCGGCTCTACATCGACGGCCGCGACACCCTCGCCCCCGTCACACTCGCCGAGCTCGAGAAGCTCATGCGCGACGGTCAGGTGACCGTCATCGACGTCCGGCCGCGCGCGGAATTCGACGCGGGCCACATTCCTGGCGCGCTCTCACTCCCCGTTCCCGAGCTCGCGCGGCTCGCGCGCTCGCTACCCAGGCGCAAGGAAGTCGTGGCGTACTGTCGCGGACCGTACTGCGTTTACTCGCTCGAGGCAGTGACACTGCTTCGTAAGGAAGGCTTCCGGGCGCGGCGAACTGACGAGGGACTCCCCGAATGGCGCTCCCGCGGCCTTCCCGTGGCCCGGGGAGCCGAAAACTCGGAGATCCGCACCCCGCGCGCACGTCGCAGGGTCGGAAAGATCGCATGATTCTGCGTCAGTACCTCCACGTACAGCCGGTCGTCGCGGTCTCGTACGTCTTCGGATGCGGCGGACAGCAGGCCGGCGCAGTAGTCGACCCGGTCGAACCCCCGGAGTTCTATATCGACGCGGCCGACGCGCTCGGCCTGCACCTGCACTACGTGATCGACACGCACGTGCATGCCGATCATCGCTCGACTGGACGTGCGCTGGCCGAAGCGTCCGGCGCCAGCTATGTCCTCCACGCGGGGGCGGACGCCGCCTTTGCATTCCGAGGTGTCCACGACGGCGAGCGCCTCGAGCTGGGCAACGTCGTCGCCGAGGTGATGCACGTGCCCGGGCACACGCCTGAACACCTCGCGCTCGTCGTCACTGATCACACACGGGCGCCGGAGCCGTGGATGGCGTTCACCGGTCACACGCTCATGGTCGGCGACATGGGTCGGACGGAGCTCGCCTCGGCCCCCGAGGAGGGCGCGCGAGCACTGTTCGACAGCGCGCAGCGGCTCGCGGCGCTTCCAGACTACGTGGAGGTATTTCCGGGCGCGTTCTCCGGCTCCGTATGCGGCCGAGGCCTGAGCGGGAAGGCGTCGTCGACGATCGGTTTCGAGCGTCGGTTCAATCGTGCCCTCGGGCTCGACGATCGCGAAACGTTCGTCGCACGAATGCTCCACGACATCCCGCCGCGCCCGCCGGACGCCGAGCGCATGCGGTCCGCGAATCTCGGACGCGCGGTCGAGGCATTGCACGCCGTCATGTAATGAGCGCGACAGGCATCGAGCAACCGCTCGCCGGCCTCGGCGCGCAGATCGGTTCGTTGGCGTCCGAGCCTGTGCTCGGACTTCGGGCCAACTGGCGCCAGTTCTGGCTGCTGGTCCTCGTCAACGCGTTCGTCGGTGCAATGGTTGGCCTGGAGCGAACGGTGCTGCCGCTCCTCGGAGCGGCGGACTTCGGACTCGCCTCGAGGACGGCCGCGCTCTCGTTCATCGCGACGTTCGGTGTCGTCAAGGCCGTGACGAACTTCTTCGCGGGGGGACTTGCCGACCGACTGGGACGCAAGCGCCTCCTCGTTCTGGGGTGGCTCGTCGGAGTACCCGTTCCCTTTCTCGTGATCCTCGCGCCGAGCTGGTCGTGGATTGTCTTCGCGAACGTGCTCCTCGGCGTCAACCAGGGGCTTACGTGGTCCACGACGGTGATCATGAAGATCGATCTCGTGGGACCCAGGCAACGCGGGCTCGCAATGGGACTGAACGAGTTCGCGGGATACCTCGCGGTGGCGGTGTCGGCATTCGCGACTGGGGAGATCGCGAGTCGATACGGGTTGCGCCCCGAGCCGTTCTATCTGGGGATCGTGTTCGTCACGCTCGGTCTCGCGCTCTCGTTGCTCCTCGTCCGCGATACGATGTCGCACGTGCAACGCGAAGCGCGCGACCACGCGCGCGGTGGCGTGCGAGGCCTTCGCGAGCTCTTCACGCTCACGAGCTGGCGAGATCCCGCGCTCTTCAGCGCGAGTCAGGCCGGACTCGTCAACAACCTCAACGATGGTCTCGCGTGGGGATTGTTTCCGCTGTTCTTCGCCGCGGCCGGGCTTTCGGTCCGCGAGATCGGGGTGCTCGCCTTCATCTACCCGGCCACGTGGGGCGTCTCACAGCTCTTGACGGGCATCCTGTCCGATCGAGTCGGGCGAAAGTGGCTCATCGTGTCGGGCATGCTCGTGCAGGGGCAAGCGTTGCTCCTGATGGTGCGCTTCCCAGGGTTTGTATCGTGGTTGGGGACGGGAGCGCTCCTCGGACTCGGCACCGCGATGGTGTATCCGACGCTTCTCGCCTCCATTGGCGACGTCGCGCATCCGTCGTGGCGCGGCACCGCCGTGGGTGTCTATCGCTGGTGGCGTGACCTAGGCTACGCGGTCGGCGCACTGCTGGCGGGCGGACTCGCGGATTTCTTCGGGATGAGCGCAGCCATAGTCACGGTCGGCGCGTTGACCGCCCTATCCGGAATCGTCGTGGCGCTCCGGATGCCCGAGACGCTTCAGCGGCGCTAGCGCACCCGTCACGTGGGGACCGTGTCGCGGGACTCGCCCGCAGGAGCGCACTCGCGGCACATGACCACCGCGGACGCGGGGCACGCGGTCGTGAACTCCGTGGTAGCGCGGATGTCATCGGGGACCTGGTCGCGCGCCACCGACCGGAAGCCGAACTTCGGGAAGTACCGCTCGGCAGTGGTGGTGAGTAGGTACAACGCGGAAATACCGCGCGCCTCGGCGTCGCTGATGACGCGGTTGACCAGCGCGCGCCCCACGCCGTGCGCCCGCCACTCATCGGCGACGGCCACGGAACGCAGGAGCGCGTTGTTGCAGCAGACTTCCATGCCCGCGACCCCCACGACGTCGTCACCGGCTTCGGCAACGACGAACGCGGGGAACGCGTCGCGCAGGCCGTCGAGTGGGAGCCCGCTCCGCGTGACCAGGCGCTCGACGGCGGGGAGGTCGCCGGGTATCGCGGCGCGCACGTGCACGCTCGGTGTCGGGGTAGCGCTCATCCGTGAGCCTCCTGGTCGAATCGTTGGGTTACCGGCAGCAGCCGTCGTCGCAGCCGCAGGCGCGGGTCGCGTTAGGCTTCGCCTGCGTGGTCACCGGCGTGGCGCGTGCGACTGGAATGCTTACGGCACGAGCGCCGGGCTTCGTCGCCCGGACGAATCCGCTCATGATCTTGCCCTCGACCGCGTCCGCGAGCGAAACATCGAGTCCTGCGCCCGCGAGCAGCGCCGCGGCGTCGTCGCGGGTGTAGACGCGCGTCGGCTCGATGCTGGCGTCCTTGAAGCCGGCCTCCGTGAGCAGCGCGATGAACTCGCGCTCTTCCAGCGCGCCGGCCACGCAGCCCGTCCACAGCGGCATGCTGTCGCGGACGGCGGGCGGCAGTCCCTCACGCACGATGACGTCGCTCACCGCGAAGCGACCCCCGGGCTTGAGCACCCGGAACGCCTCGCCGATGACCGTCCGCTTGTCGCCCGAGAGATTGATGACGCAGTTGGAGATGATGACGTCCACCGTGTTCGACGGCAGCGGGATCGCCTCGATGTGCCCCTTGAGGAACTCGACGTTCGTTGCCCCCGCCTTCTGCTTGTTCTCCACGGCGAGCGCAAGCATCTCGTCGGTCATGTCCAGGCCGTACGCCTTCCCCGTCGGTCCGACGCGCTTCGCGGACAGCAGCACGTCGATGCCGCCGCCCGAGCCCAGGTCGAGCACCGTCTCGCCCTCGCGGAGCTCGGCGAGCGCCGTCGGGTTCCCGCAGCCTAACGATGCCAGCAGGGCCGTCTCGGGCACCTGGCCGGCCTCGATCGAGTCATAGAGGTCCGCCGTGATCGGGTCGTGCGTGGCGCTCGCCGAGCCGCAGCACGCCACCGCGCCGGCGCTCGGTCCGCAACAGCTCGCCGCGGCGCCGTGCGCGATACTCGACGCGACCGCGCCGTATCGTGCCCGCACAGTGCCTCTCAAGTCGTCCAGCGGGGTGT
>DASURJ010000329.1:0-2984 GCA_036280115.1 Gemmatimonadaceae bacterium | reverse complement strand
ATTCGACATCTACACAGCCGACGCCACCGGCACGAATCTGCGGCGCCTCACGAGTTGGAACGCGTACACGGCCGAAGGCACCTTGTCCCCAGACGGATCGCGGATCGTGTTCACGTCCACCAAGGACGGCGACCTCGAGATCTACACGATGCGCACCGACGGCAGCGACGTGAGGCGCCTGACCAACACGCCCGGATACGACGGCGGAGCGTTCTTCTCCCCTGACGGGTCGAAGATCGTCTACCGCGCGCACCACCCGACCGACTCGGCGTCCATCGCGGAATACCGCGCGCTCCTCGGGCAGGGGCTGGTGCGCCCGTCGCGGATGGAGATCTGGACCATGAACGCCGATGGCAGCGACCAGCGACAAGTCACCAGCCTCGGCGGCGCCAACTTCGCTCCGTATTTCACCCCCGACGGACGCCGGATCATCTTCGCGTCGAACCACACCAACCCGCGAGGGCGTGCGTTCGATCTGTACCTCGTGAACCTCGACGGCTCGGGCCTCGAGCAGGTGACGACGCACGCCGATTTCGACTCGTTCCCCATGTTCAGTCCCGACGGTACGAAGCTCGTTTGGGCCTCCAACCGCCATGCGGCACAGCAGGGCGGCACGAACATCTTCGTCGCCGACTGGCGCGACTGATCGTCAGGCCCGTAGAATGAGAATCCCCCTTTTCCGGGAGTAGGCATGCTCATCGGGCTCGGCGTTCTCGCGCTCCTGGCGCTGCTGATTGGGACGAAATCGTTCAAGATTGTCGGGCAGGCCGAGGTGCTGGTCATCGAGCGGCTCGGGAAATTCAACCGCGTCGCTCGCTCGGGCTTCAACGTCCTCATCCCCTTCATCGAGCGCCCGCGTCCCATCGACGTCCGCTACTTCGAGGCGGATGTCAACGGGGTGAAGAAGATCACGGCCGGCTCCACCGCGCGGATCGACCTGCGCGAGCAGGTGCTCAATTTCCCCAGTCAGCCGGTGATCACGAAGGACAACGTCACCATCGACATCGACGCCGTCCTTTACTACCGCATCGCGGATCCGCAGAAGGCGACGTACTCGATTCAGAACCTCCCGTACGCGCTCGAGACGCTGACGCGCACGACGCTCCGCAACATTGTCGGCGACATGGAGCTCGACCAGACGCTCGCCAGCCGCGATCTCATCAACAAGAAGATGCGCGAGGTGATCGAAGAGGCGTCGATCGGCTGGGGGGTGGACGTGACCCGCGTCGAGCTCCAGGCGATCGAGCCCCCGCGCGACATTCAGCAGTCGATGGAGCTCGTTATGCGCGCCGAGCGTGAGCGCCGGGCCGCGGTCACCAACGCCGAGGCGAGCAAACGTGCCGCGATTCTCGAGGCCGAGGGGCTACGCGAGGCGCAGGTGCGCAAGGCCGAAGGTGAAAAGGAGGCCGCAGTGCTGCGCGCGCAGGGGCTCGCCGAGGCGCGTCTCACGATGGCGCAGGCGGAGGCCGAGGCCATTCAGCGTATCGGGGACTCCCTGCCCGAGGGGCAGGCCGCGATGTATCTGCTCGGGCTCAAGTACCTGGAGGCGCTCCCGCAGGTGACGCAGGGAAAAGGGTCGACGATCTTCCTCCCCGCCGAGGCCACGGGCGTGCTGGGCGCACTCGGCGGCATGCGGGAGCTGCTCTCGAGGGCCGGCGGTGCGGCGCAGACCCCGCCCCCGGGACCCACGCCACCGCCCGCCGGATACCAGCCACCTCGCGCCACCGCGCGCGCGACGTTGCGCAATCCGGGCGACGAGGAACGCTGATTTGCCGAAGATCAAGAAGATCTCGCGGGAGCGCGCTGAGCGGATCGCACGCGGGCAGGCGTGCGAGCACTGCCGCGAGTACAGCTACAAGAAAGTCAGCGTGAAGCCCGCCACCAGGGAGCACGCGAAGGAATTCAACGAAGCCTGGCACGCGACGCTCGTATGCGGCGTGTGCGGGAACATTCAGGAGATGGGGATCGATCCCGAGGGGGACGTGGTGTACGTGGGGTGAGATCGAGGGCCGAGGGCCAGGGGCCAGGGGCCAAGGGGTGGTAAGGCGCGGCGCCGCTTCGCGGCCGCCGCGCTCATCAGATGAGCAAACGGCCGCGCAACGCGCGGCCGTTTGCTTTCCACCCCCGTGGCCCCTGGCCCTTGGCCCTTGGCCCGATCTACCCCCGCCCCACACTCTCCCTAAAACCCGCCATCACGTCCCGTCGCCACCATCGCTCGCTGCGGATCATCTCCTGGACGGCGGCCTGGTGCTGCATCGCGCCACGGTACGAGCGCGTCGTCGTCAGGGCATCGTAGACATCGACGATGCAGATGAGCTGAGCCGTTAGCGGAATCTCGTCGCCGCGAAGCCGGTCGGGGTAGCCAGAGCCATCGAGCTTCTCGTGATGCGAGCGAATGATCGGGCGGATCTCCCACGGAAATTCCACCGACGCGAGCAGCTCGATCCCGTACTCCGGGTGGCGCTTCATTTCCTCGAACTCCTCGTTCGTTAGGCGACCCGGCTTGTTGAGGATCTCGTGCGGGATGCGCACCTTCCCGAGGTCGTGTAGGTAGGCGCCCACCCGGATGGTCTGCATCTCCGTTTCATCCAGCCCCATCGCGCCGGCCAGCGCCGCCGCGTACGTTGCCACCCGCTCGGAATGTCCATGCGTGTAGGTGTCGCTCGACTCGATCGAGCGTCCCCATTCGCGCACGATCTCGAGGTACACGCTCTCGAGGTGCCCCACCTTGGCCTTGACGTCGACGAGATCGACACGCGCATCAAGACGCCGGAACAACCGGTGCGAGGCGTTGAGGAGTCGCAACGCCTCCTGACTCCGGCCGAGCCCTTGATAAAGGAGCGCCAGCTCCCGCGACGCTTCCGCCTCATCGAGCGCCGCGCCCACGTCGGCTGACAGCCTCACCGCCGAGCGAAGGCGCGCTTCCGCGAGCGCAGACCGCCCCGTCTCGCGATACACCATCCCGAGAAAGCGATACGCGCTCG
>DASURJ010000328.1:0-6468 GCA_036280115.1 Gemmatimonadaceae bacterium | reverse complement strand
TAGCTTTCCGCTGACTCCAGAGCCCTCCGATTTGCGCGACGCTGGGCCTTTTCACGACGAATGGCGGCCTTCTCCGCGGCGGACAGCTTGCGGGTCACCGTGGCGGTGATGGTGTCCTTCACGTAACCCTTGCGGGTCGCCACCACGCGGAACTTGTTGGCGCCACGCTTGGGCAGCGTGACCGGCAACTTCCAGTGACCGTGGCGAACCTTCACGCGCCGGCCCTTGATTCGAACGCGCGCACTCGGCGGGTCTACGGTGCCCTTGAGGACCACGATGTCGCTTCGAGTGCTCGACGGCCCCGTAAAGTTGACGCTGACCTGAGGGTCGGGTGTCGGCTCTGGAGTTGAGGCTTCCGTCGCCGCGGTCGTCCCAGCGTCGTCGGTGCTGGTGGCGGGAGTGCTCGTGGCGGCCACCGCGTTGTTGTTTGGACCGGGCTCCTCGTCCTCCCCGATGAGCGCGCCGAGAACCGCAAGGCCCACGAGTCCGACAAGACACCACTTCAGGAACGACTTCATGTCGCGCCCTCCCATTCTTCGCACTTCAGTCGTTCGCTAGGCTCAGGTTCGAGCGCGTGACGACACTCGGTTCTGTGAACCGTGTCGGCGCGGCACCTCGCGGGCTCGCGCGTGTCGAGTGGTTCCGACGTAACGAGCGTGAACCAAGTAGCCGTTTCGTCGCAACGTAGTGACCGAAACCTTGAGCGATCAAGACGGTCCTACCAATTGGTCGAGGTCGCATGGTCGTGAGCTGACTCAACGGTCCCCCTCCGCTTGCGATCGCTGAGCAGCTGACCCGCGCCGGACTGCCGGTTGCCGATGGGGAACCGAGCTCCCCCGACTTCCGTGACATGGTCCGCGACAACGGCTGCAAGAGCTCACGTGCGTTCGTGCGCACCGACACGGATGACATCGGCTGGGGTTTCATCTGCGTCCGCCCGCCCGCAGACGCCTATCAGCGCGTCTCTGTCGCGTTCGACGAGATCCCGATGCTCGTTGGCCCGCTGTACGTCGACGACAGTGACGGAGAATGATCGTGTTCGGGTTCGGCTGGCCTGCGGACGCTTCCAAGACCATCTACGACGCGATCGGCGCCTCGGGACCTGCAGGCTCGCATGGTTGGGGCCATCGCACATATCCGTGGTTATGACCTTCACGACGACCGCGCTCGCGCGCTCACAGTGGCGGCCCTCGCTGGTGACGCGACCGTCAAGGAGGTCGTCAGGCGCATCGGGACCGACCTCGGGACTCGTGCAGGCAAGCAGGCGGTTGCCCGGATCTCTGGCCGTGCGCTACTAGACATCAACAGGAAGGTCGGATTCCGGTTGTTGACGAAGGCTGGAAGCACCGGCGTGATCAACATCTCCAAGGCGATCCCGCTCGTTGGCGGTGTCGTGGGCGGCACGATTGATGGCGCCTCGACAGGCGTCGTCGGCAACGTTGCCAAGCGCGCGTTCCCTCCTCGGCCCGACGACGGTCTCGGAGGCTACGCGGAGGTTGTCGCGTAGGCAGTCAGGTTTCGGCCCCGTCAACTCCGGCCCGCAGGCGGCGATACGCCCGACTGATCTGCCGGCCTGGGTTCCGATTCGCGCCGATGCCGCCATCGGTCGCGATTGGATGTCGCATAACGAGACGAGCCGCTTGGTGGTCGGCTAGCTTGCTCGCTGTTGATCGTCGACGTGCACGAAGCCGAGACGCGCCTTAGCGAGCTCATCGCCGCAGCGAAACGCGACGAGGAGGTGTTGATCGCCCGCAACGGCGTGCCGCCGGCCCGTCGTCGCGGTGACGGCACCTTCACGATCAGCGGCCGTGCGAGCTCGACCACCTTGCCGCGGCGGAGCGTGCGCATGGTGATGCGGTAGGTGCCGGCCGGGAGGCGCTTGCCGTTGACCTTGTAGTCCCACGCGATCTGGATCCGCCCCTTGCGCTGTGAGCCGAAGGGCACGCGGCCCACCCTTCGAGTGACGGGCACGCGGCGGCCGGCGATCCGGCGAACGCGCAGGACGCGGTCGACAAGGATGCCGTTGAACTGCGCCACGGTGTTCGTTTGCGTGAACGTCGCGGAGCCGCCCGACGTCTGCACGCCCACGGTGCACGCGCGGATGTTCATGCAGCCGAGTTGGAAGCGCGCGGCGAAGAACGAAGACCCCGTGCCGCTGCCGTCGAAGCCGCCGACAACCAGCTTGGCTTGTCCGGACCGGGTCGTGACAGCGATTGACGTCGCCTTGCCGACGGTGCTCGGGTGGCGGCCGGTGACGAGGCCGGTGCCGCCCCAGCTGAAGTCGATGTCGCCCGCCCCGTTCCGGTAGGCGGTGAGCGCGTAGCCGTCGGCCGTGCGCGTGAGGCCGAAGATGCGGCCGACCGCTGTCGTAAAGCGAAAGTCGGTTGTGAGCGCCTTGTCAAGCACGAGGCCGTCATCGCCGAACCCAACGTCGACCGTGCCGCTCTTCTGGAAGGCGGCGAGGACGCCCTGGCTCAGGCCCCGGGTCCCGTTCTCGAGCCCGCCCGCGACGACGACGCGCCCGTCGGCGAGCCGCAGGACGTCGGTGGCGCGCACAGTGCCGCCCTCGGGCGCCGTGACCTCCGCGAACGTACGCGAGAGCAGGCTCCCGTCCGCCTTGCGCAGCCGGTAGAGCACGAAGCCCGAACGCCCGTCGCTCAGGCGGGCGTCACCGCCAACGTAGATCGCGTCAACGTCGGTCGCCACGCCGCCGGCGCGCTCGTTGTCGGCGAGCGCGAAGCTGCCGGACCCGCCGAGCGAGGTGTCGCCCTGCCCGTTCGCGGTCAGGCGCCCGACGGCGATCTTCGCCGGCTCAGTGGTGGATGTCGCGACGCTCACGATCTTGCCGTCGTCCTGAACCACAACGGCGGTCGGCCGAAGCCCCGAAACGCCGCTCGGGAACGGGAAAAACGTGGTCCCGTCGGCGCTGAAGCTGGTGTCGAGGGTGCCGTTGGCATTCCACCGGGAGACCTGAACCGTCGGGAGGAAGAGGCCCCTGACGGCGCCGGTCGTCACGAACTTGCCGTCCGGCTGGCGCGCGACCGAGACCGACCCTTCCGACTGCCCGAAGCTGCCGAGGTTCAGACGCTGCGTCCGGGTGGTCACGGTCCGCCCGTCGTCACGCCACAGCGCGGCCGTGTCGACGAGTCCGAGATTGTCTCGGCCGGGTCCGAACGCGTTCGCGCCGCCCGCCGCGTCCCCGCTGAGCGCTGTCGCGCCCTCGGAGCTTACGCCCGCGATATTCACCACAGCGACGCCGCCCGACCCCCAGGTGAGATCCGGGTCGCCGAACGCCGCGAACGCAGGTGCCGCCCACACGACGGCGGCCGCAGTCGCCGTCAGCCCCAACGTCGTCGCGCGCCTACGCATCACGCGTTCTCCTGTTCGTGCGCCGGCCGATGCGGCGCAGACGGGCTCCGAGGCTGGCCGATGCCGCCCCGGCGATCAGCACGAGCGCCGGGCCGTAGAGCCCGAGCGTCTCCTCCAACGGGATGCCGCCGATGTGCGCAAACGTCACTGGAAGATCTCCGTCGTGCAGTCGCCGCCCTGCAGGCGGACCTCGTGCGCGCGCGCCGGGTGCAGGTCGACGAAGAAGTCGCGGTCGAGCTCCATCCCGCCGTCCGGACCGCAGTTGACGCGCAGCAGCCACGAGCGCAGCCCCGGATAGAACTGGTTGTCCCAGGTCGAGTAGAGCGAGTTGGTGACGTACAGCCGCTGGCCGTCGAGCGAGAGCTGGAGCATCTGCGGACCGCCGTTCAGCTCGCGGTCACCGTCAACCGGGCGGCCGAGGACGCCGCCCAGCGGCAACTGCCCGGTCAGGCGCGGGTTCCCAGGGTCGGAGATGTCGTATTGGCGCAGGTCGCCGTGCAGCCAGTTGGAGAAGTACAGGAAGCGGTCGTCCATCGCGACCACGAGATCGGTGATTAGGCCGGGCACCGGGAACGGCCAGCCCGCCTGGTCGACGCCGTCGACCGCGAACACCTGATCGGCCGTGTAGGCGCCGTTCTCGCGGTGGAAGCGCCACATCGTGGACGACAGCGCGGCGCCGACGAAGCCCTCGTCGGCATCCGGGTCGTGCAGCCAGCGGATCTCCAGCGGGACCAGCCCGGTCTCGCCCAGCTCGACCGTCTGCTCAAGCCGGCGCTCGCTCAGATTCCAGAAGTGCAGCCGGCTGCCGTAGCGCCCGGCGCCGACGTCATCGAGATCGAACCCGGTCTCGTACGCGAGCGGCTCGCCGAACTCCGACGACGCCAGCACGTTGTGGCGCGGCTGGTACCAGAAGTCGTAGTTGAGCGGCGGGCGCGGGCCACCGTTCTCCCACCGGCCCTTGATCTCGAACGTGCGCGCGTCGAGCACGGCGAAGCCGCACGTCCCGTTGCCGTCGGCGTCGCCGAGCATGCTGATGACGATGTTCTCGCCGGGCATGCAGTGGACGGTGTGGGGGCGCGTGAGGCCGGTCGCGCGCACGAGATCCTCGGGCTCGATCACCGTCTCGATCCGCGGCCGCCGCGGGTCGTCGGCCACGTTGATGACGTGGATCCGCGACGAGCGGAAGCCGGGCACGATCAGGTGCGAGCGGTCCGGCCCGTGGCATGCCGACGAGCAGCGGTTCCAGCCGAAGTGATGCAGCTCGTCGCCGACGTTGGGCATCGGCAGCTCGTGCACGATCCGGCCCTCCTCGGCGTCCACCACGGCGAGGAAATCCGGCTTGTCGACGCCGGTCCCCTCGTGGAGGCACGCGAGGTAGAGAAACTCCTCCTGCGGTGCTTTGAGCGCCTCGGCGGGGGATGCGTGAAACGAGGACGGCGTGCGCTCCATCGGAGCTCCTTTCGCGGCGGGGGACCGCCACGTTCTCGCCAACCCCTTACGCGCCTCTGACGCCGGGCTGACGGCGCGCTGACTCGGCCCGCTGGCGGTGACGTAAGGGCCATGGGAAGATCGGCGGGACGTGCGTTTCGAGCTGCTTGGACCGCTGAGGGTCATCGATGGCGGGTGCGATCTGACCCCGGCGCGTCCGAAGCAACGTGCGTTATTGGCGTTGCTGGTGTTGCGTCGCGATGAGGTGGTCCCGGGCGCGCAGCTGATCGAGGCGCTGTGGGGTGAGGATCCCCCCGGTAGCGCGCAGAACGCGTTGCACGGGCATGTGTCGGCCTTGCGCAAGCTGCTGGGGGCCGAGCGGATCCGCACGCGGCCGCCGGGATACCTGTTCAACGCCCCCGCGGATGAGGTCGACGCGGCGCAGTTCGAGTCGCTGATCGCGCGGGCGCGTGAGCGCGAGGATCCCGCTGCGCGCTCAGCCGGGCTGCGTGATGCGCTGGCGCTATGGCGAGGGGAGCCGTTATCCGATCTGGAGGGCTTGCCGCTCGCAGAGCGCGAGATCGCCCGGCTGGAGGAGCTGCGGCTGGCGGCGCTCGAGGACCGCATCGACGCCGACCTGGCGGCCGGCCGCCATTTCGAACTGGTGGCAGAGCTCGAGACGCTCGTCGGCGAGCACGTGTTCCGCGAGCGGCTACGCGGCCACCTGATGCTCGCGCTGTATCGCTGCGGCCGCCAGGCCGACGCGTTGCATGCGTTTCAGAAGGGCCGCCGGGCGCTGGTCGAGCAGCTCGGCATCGAGCCGGGACCTGCGCTCAAGCAGCTCGAGCTGCAGATCCTCCGGCAGGACCCGAGCCTCGAGCTGACCGCTCGGCCGCGCCGACCGGCGCCGGTCCATTACGCCCGCAGCGGCGACCTGAACATCGCCTATCAGGTGACGGGCGACGGCCCGCTCGACGTCGTGCTCATCTCCGGCTTTCTCTCCCACCTGGAGAAGGACTGGGAGGAGCCCAACCATGCTCGCTTCCTCGAACGGCTCGGCTCCAACGTCCGCCTGATCCGGTTCGACAAGCGCGGCACCGGGCTCTCCGACCGGCCGCCCGGCCTGCCTGACCTCGAGACCCGGATGGACGACGTGCGCGCGGTGATGGACGCGGTCTCCAGCCGCCGCGCCGTGCTGTTCGGCTACTCGGAGGCAGGACCGATGGCGATCCTGTTCGCGGCGACCTACCCGGAACGCACGCGCGCGCTCGTCCTCTACGGGGCTTACGCGAAGCGGCTCGATCCCGACGACGACTACCCGTGGGCGCCCACGCGCGAGGCCCGCGCGGCCTACATCGAGCATCTGGAACGCACGTGGGGCTTCGAGGCGGACATCAAGACGATGTGCCCGTCCGCCGACGACGCGATGGCGCGCTGGTGGGGCGAGCGCTGCCGCGCCGCCGCCAGCCCGGGCGCCATCCGTGCGCTCAACGAGATGAACTCGCTGATCGACGTCCGCGCCCTGCTGCCGGCGATCCGCGTGCCGACGCTCGTCGTCCACCGCGGCACCGACTACGACGTCAAGGTCGAGGAAGGCCGCTACATCGCGGAGCGGATCCCGGGCGCCCGCTTCGTCGAGCTTCCCGGCGCCGACCACTTCGTCGGAGTCCA
>DASURJ010000327.1:0-7670 GCA_036280115.1 Gemmatimonadaceae bacterium | reverse complement strand
GAAACGCCGGCAGGGCGCACTCGAGTACGCGTTGCCGTTGCGTATCGGCGCCATGGCTGGAGAGTCGAGTGGGTGGGCGATCCCGATCCCGAATGCTCAGGTCGAGACAGTGTTACGGGAAATGGCGAGATGATCAATGGGACTGCGGAGCTGGAAGGTCAGCTGGTGGCAGGAAGGCTGCTGGCTGCAGCTCCGAGCTGGAAGGCGACTGACACCGGCTAGTGGCTGGCTGACGGGCTGGTAGCTGCCGGGCTGTTGGCGGCCAGCTCGCGGCTGGCAGCTTGGCAGCCAGCGTCCAGCCGCTCTTAGAAGCCCTCCAGCTCGGAGCTGCAGCTGGCAAGCCGCCAGCTCCCAGCTGGCCTTCCAGCTCACAGTTGCGCCCTTGGCTGGGGTACGCTGCTTGCTCATGCGTACGAACCTGACCTTCCGGAGACAGCAATGTCCTCGTTCGGCACCTATCTCGTCGGATTCATCATCCTCATCATCGGGCTCGGCATTGCCGCGTACCTCCTGAACGTCCCGACGATGTGGATTCTCGTCGGCGTGGTTGTGCTCCTGGGTCTGGGAATTCTCATGGCGACGTCGCGGACGAAGCCGCGCGATCCGCCAGCAGCCTGATCCATAACGCAGAGTCCGTCGGGTTCGGGGGAGGCATACGCCTTCCCCTCTTCGCGTTGCGATCCTGACATCACAAATCATTGTTCGCCAATGAGATCCCACATCTCCCGGCGAGCTCTGCCGCGCAACGCCAGAAGTCACCGTCAAAAAAGCTGTTGACCTTGTTCGTCCCCCCGTGTTATCGTGCCGCCTCTGCTGACCAAGCCCGCGAGCAATCCCTCCGAGCTCGCATCACCTTCCGCATGGTAAGGGGCGTGTATGCAGCAAGTGACCGAGAGCAGGTCTAAAGGGTTCTTCCGTTCCTCCCCCTCCACCGCTTTCGATCAATACCTACAGGACATACAGAAACTCCCGCTAATAACCGATCCGGAAGAAGAGCGACGGTTAGCACGCCGCGCTCAGAAAGGCGATGAGAGAGCGGCAGAAAGGCTGGTGACGGCCAACCTCAGGTTCGTCATCTCGTACGTGAAGAAGTACCAGGGACACGGCCTCGACCTCAGCGAGCTCGTCGCCATCGGCAACGAAGGACTGCTCAAGGCCGTCCGCAAGTTCGATCCCGATCAGGGCGTCAAGTTCATCTCCTACGCCGTCTGGTGGGTCCGCCAGGCCGTACTCAAAGCCCTGGCCGAGCAGACGCGCTCCGTGCGCATTCCGCTCAATCAGAACTCGCAGCTCATCCGTCTCGCCCGCGCCGAGACCGTCCTCTCGCAGGTGCTCAAGCGCGATCCCACGGACAGTGAGATCGGCCGCCTTCTCGAGGAGTCCCCGGAATCAGTACGCGCGGCGAAGCAGATGTCCGCCACCGAAGTCTCGCTCGACGCACCAATCGATCGCTCCGACCGCGAAGCCTGCACGCTCGGCGAACGGTTTGCCGGGGTCGATGGCACCGAGATCGAGGAAGTCACCGACTTCAAGCTGATGCGCGAGTTCATTGACCGCGTCTTCAGCAAGTACCTCACGCCCCGCGAACGGAAGATCCTCTACCTCTACTACGGTCTCGACGAAGGCTCCGAGGCCATGACGCTCGAGAAGATCGGGGCCCTCATGGGCGTGACCCGCGAGCGCATCCGCCAGATTCGCGAGCGCGCGTTCGAGAAGCTGCGAGAGTCGCCCGATGGCGCAGCACTCGCCGGCTTCTGGAACGCTGCCTGATTCGTCGTTCGTTGCTTCACCCGGGCTCGGCGCAATGCCGAGCCCTTTGTGTCTAGTGGAATGCGTAGCTCGAAGCACCAGGGCCCCCAGGGTCGCTACGTCTGCTGGATCGAACAGGAGATCCGATGGACGACGCCAACGCCGGCACCGACCGCAGCCTGACGCCCCCGCGGGTGCTTGTCGTCGACGACGAGTCCACCATTCGCGTCGCCCTCCGCCGCTTCTTCACCCGAATGGGCTGGGAGGTGGACGAAGCCGGCGACGGCACAAAGGCACTCGAGATGATTCTCGAAGACCGATCGCAGCGAGCGACGCCACCGTACTCCCTCGTCGTCTCGGACCTCCGAATGCCGGGGCTCTCCGGGATCGAGCTCCACCACCGCATCGAACAGGACGCCCCGGAGGTCCTTCCCCATCTCGTCTTTTCCACCGGGGATCTCGTGTCCGACGAAGCAGCAGACTTCGCCAGAGAGACCTCCTGCGAGATCATCGAGAAGCCGTTCGAGTTCTCGAAGCTCCGCGCCACGATCGACCGGGTTCTCGGGCGTTAGGCGCCGTGGCGCGCTTTTCGCCCAACGGCCGGGGTTGAATGCCCTTGCCGTCACCTATGCGCGTGAGATCTCGGCCGATTCCGGCCTTCGTGAACCCCGACGCGGGATCAGGCTCGGCCGCCCTCGGCGCCCTCGAGCAAACAGAGACCTTCGCCGTCGAGCAGGGCGATCCGCGGTCGCTCGGACCCTTTCTCGACCGCGCACTCGCCGACGGAGCCGAGCGCGTGGTCATCGCGGGGGGCGATGGCACCGTCGCGAAGGCGGCTGCCAGGCTAGCCGGATCCAACACGGCGCTCGCCGTCGTGCCGGGCGGCACCTTGAACCACTTCGCCCGCGATCACGGGATCCCGACCGATCACACGGAAGCGGCGCAGGTCGCAGCCGATGGAGACGTGGCCGCGACCGATGTTGCGTTCGTGAACGACCATCTCTTTCTCTCCACCAGCTCCGTCGGCGCGTACGTGATCTTCGTCCGCACTCGCGAGCGCCTCGAGCGATGGTTCGGCTACCACCTCGCGACGATTCTCGCGGGGTTCAGGCTGCTCGGCCGGGTGCGCCCATTCACGGTCGAGCTCGAGCTCGATGGCGTCGCGAAGCGCTACCGGAGCGCCCTCGTGTTCGTGGGGGTCGGGGAGCGAGAGCTGCAGCTCCCCGCGCTCGGTACTCGGGCGAAGGATGGGCGCCGTGGACTTCACGTGATCGTCGTACGCGGCGGAACCTGGGCGCGTCTCGTCGCAGCCGGGCTCACCGCAGTGTTCCGCGGCAACGACGCCATTGCCCGCGGCCAACTCGCGGACACGTTCGTCGTTGACCGGTGCTCGATCGAGTTTCGCCGGCGCCACGGTCGCGTGGCCGTGGACGGAGAGGTGATCGAGATGACGTCGCCGCTCGAGTACCGCATCGAGCGTGACCTGCTGCGATTGGTCGTGCCGGGAGAGCGACCGGCGTAGGGAGCACCGCCGCGGGCGCCGGGACAGTACCTTTCTCGGGTGCCCGTCTATCTCCTTCCGCTCTTCCCCCTCCCGCTCGTGTTGTTCCCCGGGGCGCCGCTCCCGCTGCACATCTTCGAGCCGCGGTATCGTCAAATGCTGGCGGACTGCGTCGGCGGGGATTCGCGGTTCGGGATCGTGTTCCGGCCGGAAGGCACGGCGGAGACCGACCTCGAGCCCGGACGCGTCGGTTGTGTGGCCGAAGTCGACGACACGCAGACCCTCCCTGACGGACGGTCGAACATCATCGTCCACGGCGTGCGACGGTTTGCGCTGCAGCGTTTCGTCGCCACCCCCGCGCCGTATCACGTTGCCGAGGTCGCCGAGTATGACGATCTGCCCGAAGACGCGTCCGCCCTGGAAGCCGTGGCGCAGCGCGTGCGCGCCCTGTTCGCGCGCGTGGGGCGCGCGGCACGCTCCCTCGCCGACGACAACGATCCACTCCCGCCGCTGCCCGATGAGCCGCATTCGCTTTCGTTCGGTATTGCCGCGTTGATCGACATCGAGCCGCCGCGCCGTCAGGAGCTTCTCGTATCGAGGCTCGCGTCCGAGCGCCTCACGACGATCGAGGCACTCCTGGCCGGCGCGGTCGAGTCGCTCGAGGCTCGCGCCCGGGTCCACACGCGCGCGAAGAGCAACGGACGCGGACCGCACGCCTCCGCGTGACCGTGTTCGCCGTGCGCATTTCCTCTCGCACCGCACGACCCGCGACGTGACCGACCGATCGCTCACCGCCACCGACCTCTCCGACCGTCTCGCCGAAATCGTCGGTCCGCGCGGTGTGCTCCGCCGGCCGAGTGAGCTCATGGTCTACCGGAGCGACGGGCTGCCCGGCTACTCCAAGCAGCCGCGCCTCGCGGTCTTCCCGCGCACCCGCGACGAGCTGATCGCCGTCGTTAGGCTCCTGGCCGCGCGGGGCGTGCCGTTCGTGCCGCGGGGCGCCGGCACGGGACTCTCCGGCGGCGCGCTCGCCGACGACGTCGTCCTGGTGGGCCTCAATCGGCTTACGCGCATCCTGTCCATCGATCCGGTCGAGCGCGTCGCGGTCGTCGAGCCAGGGGTGGTCAACGTCGCGTTGACGCGCGCCACGACGCCGTACGGACTGCATTACGCCCCTGATCCGTCGAGTCAGGCCGCCTGCACCATCGGGGGGAACGTCGCCGAAAACGCGGGCGGTCCACACTGCCTCAAGTATGGCGTCACGCTGAACCACGTCCGGGCCATCACCGCCATCCTGCCCGACGGTGAGATCGTTCGCCTTGGCGACCCCGCGGGTGAAACCGAAGGCTACGACCTCCTCGGTGCCTTCGTCGGATCGGAGGGATGCTTCGGGATAGCCCTCGACGTGACCGTGAAGCTCTCGCCGAACCCCCCGGCCGTTCGGACGCTGCTCGCCGATTTCACGTCGATCGACGCGGCGGCCCACGCCACGTCCGCGATCATCGCGTCCGGCATTGTCCCGGCGGCGCTCGAGATGATGGACGGTCCCACCATCCGAGCGGTCGAGGCATCGATCTACGCGGCTGGCTACCCGGTGGACGCGGAGGCCATCCTGCTCATCGAGCTCGACGGACTCGCGGCGGGGCTCGACGCGGACGCCAGGCGCGTGGAAGCCATGTGCGCCGCTGCCGGGGCACGCACGATTCGGATCGCTCACGACGAGGCAGAGCGCGCCCGCCTCTGGCAGGGGCGAAAGAAGGCGTTCGGCGCGATGGGCCGCGTGTCGTCGCACCTCGTCGTGCAGGACGCCGTGATTCCGCGCACGCGTTTGCCTGAAGTGCTGGCGTCCATTCGTGAGATCGCCACGCGACAGCGCATCTCCGTCTGCAACGTGTTTCACGCAGGCGACGGCAATCTCCACCCGAACATCGGCTACGACGCCAACGATCCCGACGAGCAGGCACGCGTCCACGCCGCGATGCGCGAGATCATGGCGGCGTGCGTGGCGGCCGGAGGCACCATCACGGGCGAGCACGGGATCGGGCTCGACAAGGTGGACTACATGCCCCTCATCTTCTCGGACGAATCGCTCGCGGCGATGTGCCGGCTCCGCGACGTGTTCGATCCCGACCGGCGCGCGAATCCCGGGAAGGTCGTACCGGTCCGCAGCTGCCGCGAGTGGCACGGCGCGCCGAAGTCGGCGTGGAGGGCGTGACGATGACGGCGCCTAACGTGTCTCGGGTCGGCGCCGTCCAGGAGACACCGGCGGGCGTGGGCACCGCGCCGGCTCCGGCGACGACGTCCGACGTGCGCGAGCGCGTCCGCGCAGCGATCGACCGCCGCACGCCGCTTCGCCTCGTTGGTCGCGGGACCTGGCTGACCGCCGGACGACCCATTGCCGCTGCGGAGCCGCTCCATCTCGCGGGACTGACCGGCATCGTGGAGTACACGCCCGGCGACCTCACACTCACGGCCCGGGCGGGAACGACGCTCGCCGAGATCGCGGCGGCTACGGCGGCCAACGGGCAGTGGCTCGCGCTGGTGCCGTGGGGAGGCGACGCAGGATCGTTAGGCGCGACGGTGGCCACCGCCACTGCCGGCCCCGTCGCCGGCTCGCTCGGCGCACCGCGCGACGTCGTCATCGGGGTCGAGATCGTCACCGGCGCGGGCGACGTCATCCGGGGCGGCGGGCGCGTCGTGAAGAACGTTGCCGGGTTCGACCTCACACGCCTCACGGTCGGCGCCTGGGGCACCCTGGGCGTGATCACCGAGGTGTCCGTCCGCCTTCGAGCGTTGCCGGAGCGCGATGCGACCCTCGCGCTGCAGGTGCCTGCGGGATCCGCGGGCGTCGCCGAGCTGCTCGCGAGGGTGCGCGCGGCACCGATCGCGCCACTGGCGCTCGAGCTCGTGTCGGCCACCGCCGCGCGCACGCTGTCATTGGGTCCCTCGACACTGCTCCTCGTACGCGTCGCCGGGAACGGCGAGCTGGTGGACGCGCAGCGCGCGACGCTCGCCACACTCGCCGACGCGACCGATGTCCCGGGCGACGTCTGGAGCGGACTCCGGACTATCGAGCCGCCTGACGCGACCGTCGTTCGGCTGTCGGGTCCGGTGGCGCGATTCGCCGAGACATGGGGGGCCGCTCAACGTATTGCCGACGCGGCGGACGGGCTCGCGCACGCCTCCGTTCTCCGCTCCGTCGCGCGTGTGATCCTTCCAACCGAGAGCGGCGCACTCGCGGACTCGAGTCTCGCCGCGCTGCGCGGTGAATCGCGTGACACCCGGATCTTCGAGCGGCTTCCGGCGGCGCTCTGGCCGGTCCTGGCGCCGAGCGCGGTGTCGGATCGGTTGTCGCGCGGCGTACGCTCCGCCTTCGATCCACATCGACTTCTCAACCCTGGCATCCTCGGCGAGCCGGTGGAATGAACGCGACGACCACGCTCCCCGGACGGCGCTCCCTTCCCTGCGCAATACCCGACACACCGCTCGCCACGGCTGTGCCCGGGATCGAGACGTGCGTTCACTGCGGCTTCTGCCTGCAGGCCTGTCCGACGTACGTGAACCTCGAGGACGAGAACGACAGCCCGCGTGGTCGCATCGTCCTCATGCGCGCGCTCGTCGAAGGCGAGTTGGGCACCGACGATCCCAGCGTGCATACGCACATCGATCGATGTCTCGGATGCCGCGCTTGCGAAACGGCGTGCCCGTCGGGTGTACCTTACGGCCAACTGCTCGAGGCGACTCGAGCCACGCTTCGCGAGGTGCGGCCCACGCCGCTCATCGGGCGCATCGTTCTCGCCGTCTTCGCTCGCGTTCGCGCCCTGCGAGTCGCCATGCTCGCATCGCGAGCCCTGCGCGCGACGCGGATCCCGTCGTTGTTTACCGCCGTCGCCGGCCGCCTGGGCTTCGCGTCGGCGATGCTCGCATCCACGCGCGTGTCGCTCCCGGAACGCGACTACGATCCCGCGGGAGACGAGAGCCGCGCACGCGTCGCGCTCCTCGATGGCTGCGTGATGGACGGCCTCTTCGCTCGCACGAATCGCGCGACCCGACGCACCCTGCGGGCGAATGGCTATCGAATGGGCGACGCAGCGGGCCAGGTCTGTTGCGGTGCGCTGCACGCGCACGCGGGAGACCTCGAGTCGGCTCGTGCGCTGGCACGCACGAACATCGCCGCATTCGAGAAGAGTGGGGTCGAGCTCGTTGCCGTGAACGCCGCGGGCTGTGGGGCGATGATGAAGGAGTACGGACACCTCCTCGCAGACGACCCCGAGTGGGCCGCGCGCGCCCGCGCCTTATCCGAGCGCGTTCGCGACGTCAGCGAGCTCCTTGCCGCCGCCGGCCCGAAGCCCGGCGCTCCGCTCCCGCTTCGCGTCACGTACGACGCGCCATGTCACCTGTTGCACGCACAGCGCGTCGG
>DASURJ010000326.1:0-11508 GCA_036280115.1 Gemmatimonadaceae bacterium | reverse complement strand
CGTCGGTGACCGTGACGGTCTGGCGACTGGCGGCGTACCCGAGCCGGCGCACAACGATCACGCGCGACCCGGCCGGTACGCCGGGAATCCGGTAGCGACCGTCGTCTCCCGTGGAGGTCGCGAGGCGCGTGCCCTCGACTTCCACCGCCGCACCGGCGATGGGTGCCGAGGTGCGTGCGTCGGTGACCCGCCCGACGACGATGCCCACGAACACGCGACGTGGCGTCTCACGCGCGGCCGCCGCCGGGGCCACCGGGGTGCCGACATCCGGCACCGCTTCGGCTAATGTGTCCTGCGCGCGCACGCTCGTGCTCGCGAGGAGCACGAGGGCGGGTGCGACGATCCACGTCGTGCGTGGTCGCCGCCGTGCCAGCTGACCAAACGCAGTTGTCATGCGTCCGCTCCTGTCGATGTGAAAAGGAACTGCGTGCTAGGGAATAGAGGACGAGTTCTCGAGCGTCGATGCCGACACACCGGCGCGCTGCCGAGCGGCCCGGCGCGCACGCCACACGTAGAAAGCGGGAGCCCCGAGCGCGACGACGCCGAGCCCGATGGCGGCGCGCAGCGACTGCGTGATCACGGTGTTGATCACGAGCGCCGCTGCCGCCCCCACGAACAGCATGGGCGTCACCGGATAGCCCGGCACGCGGAAGGGCCGAGCGGCGTCAGGTTCGCGGCGGCGGAACACGAACACCGCGAGAGCGCCGAGGGCATAGAAGATCCACCCCGTGAACACGGCGTACGTGAGCAGCTGCTCGAACGTCCCGCTCGCCGCGAGCGCAGCGCCCCATGCCGCGAACGTGACGATCGCGAACGCCGGCGTGCCGAACCGGGGATGGACGGCCGAGAGGCGCTCGAAGAACATGCCGTCGCGCGCCATCGCGTAGTACATGCGCGGGGCCGTGAGCACGATCCCGTTCAGCGCGCTGAAGATCGAGACGAGAATCAGCGCCGCCACGATGGAGCCGGCGATCGGCCCGAACGCGGTCGCGACGGCGTCGGCGGCAACGCGCTCGCTCTGCGCCGCCCCGGCGGGCCCCAACGCCGCGATGTACCCGACGTTCGCCAGCAGGTACAGCACCACGAGCAGCAGCGTCGCGAGGCTGATCGCGCGCGGGAAGGTCCGCTGCGGGTCCCGCGCCTCGCCCGCCGAGAACGTCACGTACTGCCACCCTTCGTACGCCCAGAGCACGCCGATCATCGCCGCCCCGAGTCCGGCAGCGAGCGACACGTTAGGCGCGGCGGCCGGCGCGGCCGTGGCAGCCGGCGCCGCACCCCCAGCCCGGATGATGAGTACCAGGCTCAGGAGCGCCAGCGCCCCCACCTTCGCGCCCGTGGTCCAGTTCTGCACCGTCGCACTGTTCCGGGTCCCCCGCACGTTCACGACCGCGACGATCGCGATCACCAGCACCGGGATGACCGGCGCCGGCAGCGACACGCCAGGCAGGAGCGGCGTGAGATAGTTCGAGAACGCAACGGCCAGCGCCGCGATCGACCCGCTGGCGATGACCACGAAGCTCGCCCACCCGTAGAGAAACGCCGGGAGCGGACCGAACGCGTCGCGGATATACGCGTAGAGCCCGCCCGCCTCCGGACGCATCCCGCCGAGCTCCGCGTACGTGAGCGCGCCCAGCAGCGAGAGCAGGCCGGCCACCGCCCACACCGCGAGCGTCAGCGTCGTCTGCTCGCCGGTCTGCCGCAACACGATGCTCGGCACCAGGTAGATACCGGAGCCGATCACCGTCCCCATGGTGATCAACAGGAGATCGGTGAAGCCCAGGCTGCGGCGCAGGCCGGTCGGTTCGGTCATGGACGCTCGCTCGCGACGAGGACGTAGAATGCGCGGTCGGTCGCGAGATCGCGCCGCAGGGCAACGACCTGATAACCGCCGCGTAGGGCGCGAAGGAAACTCCCGCGGGTCGCCAGACGCCACGTGGCCGCGACCGGCGGTGTCGCCGCGACGACCCGCTGCAGGTCACTCGGGATCTCGATCATCACGACCGGGGCCGCCGTGTCATCGAGGTCGATCGTCAGGTCCCCGGCGCGCGGGAACGGCGTGAGCACGGGAACGCCGCCATTCATGGCTGCCGGCGGTGCCGGTCGCGCGGCGGCTGTGGGTGACGTCGGGAGCATCACCACGAGCCGGTCCGTCGCGAGCCCGTGATGCAGCGGACTCCCCGTGATCCCGTACATGTTCTCGACGTAGTCGATGACGCGCACGCCGAGCCGGTTGACGTTGAGGTGAGCGTTGCGTGCCTGGAGTGGATCGAATGTCCAGAGGACCCGCGCGATCCCACGCCGCGCGAGCTCGGCGCGCTGCATCTCCTTGAGGTGGCGTCCGACGCCCGCGCCGCGGGCCGACTCGCGCACCGCGAGCATGTGCGACCAGTGGATCGGTTCTCCGTTGCGCACGCCCGCGAGACTGAAGACGAAGCCGACGAGAGCGCCGTCGCGGTCGAACGCGCCGATCGCGAGGCCGCCAATGCTCGTGGCAACCCGGAGCAGGGACGCCGGGACCTGGTCGGCGAACGCGGCGCCCCAGATCTCCGACTGCAGCGCGACACAGGCGGCGGCGTCCTCTGGCGTGTCGAAGGCCCGGTACGCGAGCCCGCCGGCCTCGACCGTCTCAGGGCTGGTCGCGCCGACGGACGCGGTGGACGGGGACGAGTGGTCGTCGAAGGCGAAGGGCATGGCGTACTGCATGACCAGGACACGAGGGGGCGCTCGCAGGCGCTGCGGCGCCCAGCCCCTGGGCGCGCGAGCGACAACGTACGACTCGTGCGGGCATACCACAATGGTCGACCAAACCGGTCACACGCTGCCGCGTGGGCCCACGACCGACGCGGTCGACCGGCCCGAATCGACCGCGATGCCGGTGCGGTTGCGTCATGGAAGGTCGCGACATAAGCTTGGCCGCCGTGTCGACTTCCGCCCCGCGACGCCCTGCGCGCAAGTCCGGATCTCCTCCGCTGACGGACGGGAGCCCTCGCCGATCGGCCAGCGAAACGCGCTCCGACAACGTCTCGCGAGTGTACGAGGAGCTGCGCGGGTTGATCGTCTGGGGACACCTGCCTCCCGGCGCCCGCATCGCCGAGCGGGCGGTGGCGGAGCGTCTTGGGCTGAGCCGGACGCCGGTGCGAAGCGCCCTGCACCGCCTGCAGCAGGAAGGATTCGTCTCGTCGGTCGGGCGCGGCCAGGATCAGCGACTCATCGTCGCGCCGCTCACCCAGGAGGACGGGCGCGAGATCATCCTGATCGTGGGGCATCTCGAGGGGCTCGCGGCGCACACGGCGGCGCTCTTACCGGATGACCGCCGGCGGACGATCGTCGCGCGGCTGCGCGAGCTCAATCGTGAGCTCGCCGCCGAATCGAAGCGGCGTGTCTTCACCCGCATCTTCGACCTCGATCAGGCCTTTCACCAGGCCTACGTCGAGGACGTGGTGGGCCCGCGCCTCCTGGCGCTGCATCGAGCGATCAAGCCGCAGATCGAGCGCTACACGCGGCTCTACATCAGTGTGCTGGTGGACGAGATCGCGACGTCGGTGAAGGAGCACGACATCATCATCCGCGCGATCGCCGCGGGTGATGCCCCCGCCGCGCAGCGCGCGGTCGAGACGAACTGGCGCAACGCCGCAACGCGGTTGGCGAAGGTGATCGCGCAGCTCGGAGAGCGCGGGAGCTGGCACGCGTGGGAGCCGGCTCCATCTCGGAGAACGGGTCGCCGGTAACCATCCAGAACGAAAGGGAGAACGGATGAGGGGATGAGAGGGATCGCTCCTCGTCCGGGACGCGCCCGCTCGCCCGGGCTATGAATGAAGGGAACGGCTCCCCGGGGGCCGCCTCTCGCCCCAAGAGCCGTTCCCCTCCATTCACGTCTCGGCGCGACCGACCTTCCCCCCACATTGCAGGATGTCGCTCATCCCCTCATCCCCCTCATCCGTTTCCCCTTCCTTCTGGATGCCGAACCCGGCGTGAGACCCGTCCCCTCATCCGGTCATTTCGGCGGTTTCCGCGCCATCGCCGTTCCGACCGGGCCGCCTCGCCGAAATCCAGGCGCGACTGCCTAACGCGCCGCGTCCCTCAGCGCTCTCTCGAGCAACGACCCAGGCATCTGGTCGGCGCATGAACCTTCCGCAGCGCCGCCGCCATCCGTAGCTTCTCCAGGCACGTTTGGTATACCGCATCAGTCGACCGCAGAGTCCGTCATCACGGGGTATCCGCATGACGTCCCGTCGCTTCGTCCAACTCGCCCGCGCGGGCATCCTTGTCGCCATCCCGCTCCTCGGCTCTTCGCCCCTGGGGGCGCAGGAGACCGCGTTCGACCTCAAGGCGCAGTACGCCAAGCGCGACACCATGATCCCCATGCGCGATGGCGTGAAGCTCTACACGATCATCTACACGCCGCGCGACACGACACGCGACTACCCGATCATCCTGTTCAGAACGCCGTACTCCATCCGCCCGTACGAGCCCGACGTCTACCGCAACGTCCTCGGCCCCTCACGCGAGTTCGACCGCGACGGCTACGTGTTCGTGTTCCAGGACGTGCGCGGGAAATTTCGGTCGGAGGGCGAGTTCGAGGTCATGCGGCCGTTCAAGCCGGTGAAACGAACGCCGAAGGACGTCGACGAGAGCAGCGACACCTACGACACCATCGAGTGGCTGCTGAAGAACATCCCGCGAAACAACGGGCGCGTCGGGATGTGGGGGATCTCCTATCCGGGATGGCAGACCGTGATGGGGATGATGGACCCGCATCCGGCGCTCAAGGCCGCGTCCCCGCAGGCGTCGCCGTCGGACATGTACATCGGCGACGACTTCCACCACAACGGGGCGTTCCGCCTCATGTACGCGTTCAGCTGGCTCGCCGGCAACGCACGAACGCGAGCGGGGCAGACGACGGCTAGCAATCAACCCTTCGATTACGGCACGCCCGACGGCTACCGCTTTTTCATGGAGGCGGGCGCGCCGGGCCGCATCGACTCGCTGTACTTCCACGGCCAGGTCCCGGCGTGGAACGACTTCATGAAACACCCCAACTACGACGAGTACTGGAAGGCGCAGAACGTCCTCAAGGACCTGGACCGGGTACCGGCCGACCTCCCGATCCTGAACGTCGCGGGCTGGTTCGACGCCGAGGACTTCTACGGGCCCATGAGCATCTACTACACGCTGGAGAAGGTGAACCCACGCAACCGCAGCATTCTCGCCGCCGGACCGTGGCTCCACGGTGGATGGAACAGCATGCCGGGCGATCAGCTCGGTCACATCAAGTTCGGCTCCGAGACGAGTCGGCATTTCCAGACCGAGGTCCAGTTCCCGTTCTTCCAGTGTCATCTCAAGGACCGGTGCGACAAGACGCTCGCCGAGGCCACCGTGTTCGAGACGGGCGCGAACGTGTGGCGCTCGTACGAGACGTGGCCGCCGAAGAACGTCGGCACGCGGAAGCTCTACTTCCACGCGAACGGCAAGCTGTCGTTCGATCCTCCGCGTACCGCCGGCGTCGACTCGTACGTGCACGACCCGAACAAGCCCGTTCCGTTCTCGGCGGAGACGCGCACGACGCAGGGGCACCTGTGGATGATCGAGGACCAGCGATTCGCGGCGACACGCCCCGACGTGCTCGTCTACGAGACCGAGCCCCTCACCGAGGACGTGACGATCGCCGGACCAATCATCGCCAACCTGCGGGCGGCGACGAGCGGGACCGACGCGGATTGGGTGGTGAAGCTCATCGACGTCCTGCCGGGCGACACGCCTAACAACGACCCGAACCCCACCGGTACGCGCATGGGACATTTCCAGATGCTGCTCGCCGGCGAGGTGATGCGGGCGAAGTACCGGCAGAGCTACGAGAAGCCGACCCCCATGGTGCCGGGGCAGGTGACGCGCATCGAGTTCGACCTGCGCGACCGCTACCACACGTTCAAGAAGGGGCACCGGATCATGGTGCAGGTGCAGTCGAGCTGGTTCCCGGTGATCGACCGCAATCCGGGGACGTTCACGAACATCTACTACGCGAAGCCGTCCGACTACCGCCGAACCACGCAGCAGGTACACCGATCGCCGACCCACCCGTCGCATCTGACGGTGCAGGTCGTCCAGCCACCCGCGCGCGTCGTTCCGTAAACGGCGTCTCCCCTCCAACCCCGATGTCAGGACGGCCAGTTGCCAGTCGTCAGTTCCCAGTCGGGCAGTCATCAGTCATGAGTGTTTCAGTCAACGGTTGTCAGTAACCTCCGATGCCACTGGCGACTGACAAACTGAATCACTCACCACTGATGACTGCCCGACTGCAAACCGGCGACTGGGAACTGAACCATCCTGGGCGAGGGGCGCACTCCGGACGCGGTGGCGGCCTCGGATACGGCAGTTACCTCGGTCCGTTCAAGCGTCCACTTCCACGAATTGCGGGAGAGTGATCGTGTACATCCGCACACTGGTGTTGGGCTCGATGGCGTTGCTCGTCTGCATCGAGAGCGTGGCTGCGCAAGGGACACGCCTGTTGCGCCATCCGACGGTGAGCCGGGATCTCGTTGCGTTTGCCTACGCGGGCGACCTCTGGGTCGTCCCGCGCGCGGGTGGGCAGGCGCGGCGGCTCACGGCCACGCCTAACGTCGAGAGCGAGCCGCGATTCTCGTCTGACGGGTCGCGCATCGCGTTCACCGCCAGCGTCGGTGGCAACGTCGACGTCTACGTGATCCCGACGGCCGGCGGTGATCCGACCCGCCTCACCTACCATCCCGGCGCCGACCGCGTGCGCGGATGGACTCCCGACGGCCGCGTCGTCTTCGGCTCGGCGCGAATCAGCCCGCCACATCAGTCGTACTTCCGGCTCTTCACCATCGCGCTCGATGGTGGATTGCCCGAGCCGCTTCCAATGCCGCGCGCGTTCACCGGCGCCTACTCCGCGGATGGCAAACACGTGGCCTACGAGGAGATCTCGACGGAGTTCATCCCCACCTGGGACGAGGCGAGCAGCTGGCGCCACTACCGCGGCGGCCGCACGCACCCCATCCGCGTCATGAATCTCGCGGACCATTCCGTCATCAAGCTGCCGTGGACCGACAGTAACGACTCCGACCCGTCGTGGGTCGGGAACACGGTCTACTTCCTGTCGGACCGGGACTTCACGACGAACCTCTTCGCCTACAACGCGGACACGAGAGATCTGAAACAGCTCACTCGCCACGACGACTTCGACATCATGAATGCGTCGGCGGGCCCCGATGCCGTCGTGTATGAGCAGGCAGGCTACGTCCATCTCCTCGACACGAAGACCGGGCAATCCCGCCAGCTGAACATCGCGGTGACCGGCGACCTCCCCTGGGCACGCGCGGGAATCAAGAAAGTCGCGGGAATGATCAGGAGCTCGGCGCTCTCGCCGTCCGGCGTGCGCGTCGCGATCGAGGCGCGGGGCGACATCTTCACCGTCCCGGCCGAGAAGGGTGATTACCGCAACCTGACGCGGAGCACCGCGGTTCACGACCGCGATCCGGTGTGGTCACCCGACGGCACTCGGCTCGCCTGGTTCTCGGACGCGAGCGGCGAATATCAGCTCATGGTCGGCGAGCAGACCGGTGTCGCGAAGCCGCGCGCCATCCCGCTCCCGTCATCGGCGTTCTTCTCCGAGCTCGCCTGGTCGCCTGACGGGAAACAGCTCTCGTTTCAGGACAACCATCTGAACCTGTGGACGCTCGACCTCGCGAGCGGCAAAGCGGCGAAGATCGATACCGAGACGTACGACGACCCGAGCCGTTCCATCGACCCCGTCTGGTCGCCGGACTCGCGCTGGATCGCGTACTCCAGGAACCTGCCGAATCATCTGCGCGCGATCTTCGTCTACTCGTTCGCCGACGGCAGAGCGCACCAGGTGACCGACGGCATGTCCGACGCCGTATCGCCAGCGTTCGACGCGAGCGGCAAGTACCTCTATTTCCTGGCGAGCACAAACTACGGGCCTAACGCGGGATGGCTCGAGATGAGCTCGACGGAACGCCCGGTGAGGCGATCGATCTACCTCGTCGTCCTCTCCGCCACCGAACCGTCGCCGCTCCTCCCGGAGGCAGGCGATGAACCGGCTCCGCCGCCACCGCCTCCCGCCGGTGCCGCGGCTCCCGGTGCGCCGCGACCGAGGCCAGACTCCACGACGCGCATCGACATCGCCGGGATCGGGCAACGCGTCCTGTCGGTCGCCATCCCGCCAGGCGACTACCGCGACCTCGTCGCCGGTCCGGCGGGCACGTTCTTCTACGCCGAACCGACGCCCGGCGCCGGACAGGGCCCGCCGTCGGTGCGTGTGCATCGCTACGCCCTCAACGACCGGGCAGGCGTGCCGTTCATCGAGGGCGTGAGCTCGTACTCGCTCTCCGGCGACCGCAAGAAGCTGCTCTACCAAGCCGGTGGCGGCGATGGCGGCCGTTGGGGCGTCGTCGGCAGCGATCGTCCAGCGCGCGTCGGCGATGGCGCGATCAACGTCGCGCAGATCGAGTCGTTCGTGGACCCGCGCGCCGAGTGGGCGCAGATCTTCCGCGAGACGTGGCGGATTCAGCGCGAGTTCTTCTACGACGCGACGATGCACGGTGCCGACTGGAACGCCGTGTGGGCGAAGTACAGTCCGCTGCTCCCGCACGTCGGTCACCGCAACGATCTGGGTTATCTCGTCGCGACCACGGGCGGCGAGCTCGTGGTGGGGCACTCGTTCCTGACCGGCCCCGGCGACATGCCCGCCGACACCCCCGTGTCCGTAGGGATGCTCGGCGCCGACTTCTCGATCGAGAACGGGCGTTACCGCATCAAGCGCATCTACTCGGGGGAGAACTGGAACCCCGAGCTCCGCGCACCCTTGAGCGCACCGGGCATTCAAGTAGCACAAGGCGACTATATCCTCGAGGTGAACGGTGCTGCGCTGACGCCGCCGACGAACATCTATCGCGCGTTCGAGGGTACGGCGAACAGGCAGACGATTCTGCGCGTGAGCAGAACGCCGTCGGTCGAGGGCTCGCGCCTCGTGACTGTAGTGCCGGTCGCGAGCGAGGACGGACTGCGAAGTCGCGCGTGGGTCGAGAACAACCGCCGCATCGTGGACTCGCTGTCGAACGGCCGGCTCGCGTACGTGTGGCTGCCTAACACGGCGGGCGGCGGATACACGTACTTCACGCGCTACTTCTTCGCGCAGCAGCACAAGGAGGGCACGGTCGTCGACGAGCGCTACAACCAGGGCGGCCAGGTGGCCGACTACATCGTGAACCAGCTGGACGTGGAGCCGATGGGTTTCTTCGCGACACGCGACGGCAACACGTTCACGTCGCCGACGGCGGGGATCTTCGGCCCGAAGGTGCTGATCGTGAACGAATCGGCGGGGTCGGGCGGCGACGCACTACCCTACTACTGGCGGCTCCGCAACCTCGGCCCGATCGTCGGCACGCGCACCTGGGGCGCGCTCGTCGGGACGATCGGGGTACCGACGACCATCGACGGCGGTGGCATCACGGCGCCCGCGCTCGCGTTCTACGACATGAACGGCAAGTGGGCGGTGGAGAACGAAGGGGTGGCGCCGGACATCGAGGTGGAGTACTCGGCGCCGGAGGTCATCAAGGGGCGCGACCCACAGCTCGAGCGCGCGGTCCAGGAGGCCATGAAACTGCTCGAGCAGAAGCCGTTCAAGCGCGTCCCGCGGCCGCAGCCGATCGACCGGGCCACCAAACCGTAGTTGGGGTCAGAGTCGGTCAGAGTCGAACTACCGCGCTCGTTGCCTGCGCCACGCCGCCGGGGGCATACCCACCACGCGGGTGAACGCCCGGCTGAACGCAGCCTCGGACTCGTAGCCGACTCGAGCAGCGATCGCGGCGACCTTGGCGTTGCCGTCGGCGAGCAATCGCGTCGCGAGCTGCATTCGCCACCGAGCCAGGTACTGCATCGGCGGAATGCCGACCAGCTGCACGAACCGCTCGGCCAGTGCCGAGCGAGACGTGGCAGCTTCACGGGCGAGTGTTCCGATGGTCCACGGCTGGTCGGCGTGCCGGTGAAGAAGCTCGAGCGCCCGACCCACGACCGGGTCTCTGAGTCCGGCAAGCCAGCCGCCGTGTCCGGGCGCCAGGTTCGACAGGTGGCGGCGGACGACCTCGACGAACATCAGCTCCGCGATGCGCTGGCGAACGCACGCGCTGCCCGATCGCGGCTCACTCGACTCTGCCATCGCGAACCGGATGAGGTGCGCGAGCCGATCGTCGTGATCGGAGTTCACGCAGCCCACGCGCAGCGCCGGCGGAAGAGTGCCAAGCACAGGGTTGAATGGGCCGGCGTCACAGCCGAGGAATCCGCACACGAGCTGTAGTCGGTCGGGTCCCCCTCCGCCCTCCGTCACGGTGAACGGAAGAGATCCAGCCGCCATCATGCGGAAGAAGTCGAGCACGTCCTCTGGCGGCCACGGGCGAACGATCTCCGGACCCAACGACAGGGCGTAGCTGTGCCCGTGCGGGATGACGATGACGTCGCCCACGTCGAGCCTAACGGGCACCGCGCCAGCGACTCGACACCAGCAACGCCCACTCGCCACCACGTGGTAGGAGATGAGATTCTGCGCTCCGGGCATGACGAGCGGCGCGAGCGTGGTCCCCGGCGGTACCTGGATCGCCCATGGGGAGGACGCGTCCGTGACGAAGAAGAGTGCGGCACTGAGGCGCACGGCGCGGAGCACGTCGGACAGCACGTCGACTTCTTCGGCCGCGTCCGCCTGCGCCAGCGAGGGCCCGGACGATCGGGCAAGGAGCCAGGACGGGCGAGCATTGTCGAGCGTCATGGACCGATCCTACGGTAGACCGTGCGACTCACGGGACACACGAAACGCATGCGTCGGGAGGGCACATGACCATGTTGGCTCCACTCATGATGCTTGTCGTGTTCGGCTGCCGCCAGGCGCCGGTGGGCACGGCGGAGCGGCGGAGCAGCGAACCGGGTGGTGCGGTGGTGGTGGACTGGAGCAAGCTCGCGTACGAGATCGCCTTTGCGGAGGACAGCTTCCGAACATTCAAGGGGCAGCGGGCGTTCGCGATGATGCACCTGGCGATGCACGACGCCATCAACGGTGTGATCCCGCGCTATCGCCAGTTCCTGTTCCACGGCCGGGACACGCTGGCGTCTCCGGTCGTTGCCGCGGCGGTAGCCGCGCGTGGCGTGCTGGTCTCCCAGTACCCTAACGTGGCGGCGAGGCTCGATGCGGAGCTGGCCAGGGCGTTGGCGAGCACGACGGACTCGGCGGCGGCATCACGGGGCAGGTCGTTAGGTCGGCTGTCCGCGAACGCAGTGCTCGCCGCGCGTGCGGATGACGGATGGGACGTCGGCGGTTCGTACGTCTTCGACGACCGGATCGGCGCGTATCGGACGACACCGCCCTGGAACGGGTTCGTAGTCCAGCCCGGCTTCCGGTACGCCAGGCCGTTCGGGCTCACCGAGCCGGGACAGTTTCGTCCGGGGCCGCCGCCGGCACTCGAGAGCCAGGCGTATGCA
>DASURJ010000325.1:0-2576 GCA_036280115.1 Gemmatimonadaceae bacterium | reverse complement strand
ATCGAGCCCGGTGGCTGCGGGATCGCGGCAACGTCCAGGTCCGTGAACGTCAGCTGAAACACCGCAGCCGCGTTCACCGACTGGAGGAGGGCGTCGTGGCGTCGAAGGTAGCGTGCCTGTTCCTCGGGCGAAGACTCGAGCCCGGGCACGCTCGCCGACGTCCACCCGCCCTCGACCACCATCACCGGACGCGTCTCGGCGCCGACCACACGACTGTAATAGTCGTCCGGGATATCCTCCGGATTCGGGAACCCGGCCAGGTACGGGTATGATGAGAGGCCGAGCGCGCCGATGAACGGGAAGTCGCGCAGGTCCTGGTCGATGCCCACGAATGTGCCGCCAGCGCTCGCGAGGCGGCCCCACGCCGTCTCCACCTGCACGCTCACGAACACCGGGGTCGTGACGCCGCGGGTGCGGAGGTCGGCGACGGCGTCGGTTGTCATCCGCACGATGCCGTCGTACACCGGCCGCGGCGCCGCGGCGCGGATGAGATTCGTCTCGGCCGCGAGACCGATGTAGATCGGCCTAACGACATCGACGATCGCGACGACGTAATCGCGGTACAGTTGCTGAATGGCCGGCTCGGCGACGCTGCGACCGGCCTCCTCGAGCGCGGGGGCTTCGCGGTCGCGCGCGATCCCGTTCGTCACGTCGAGCATGAGCACGATCGGCAACCCGTGCGCGCGGTAGTAATTCGCGAGCTCGAGCGCGTTCGCGCGAGCCGCCTCCGTCGCCGACATGCCGGAGAGCATGGCGGCCCATTGCACGTCGACGTGCATGATCGCGGCGTCGGCGCGCGTGCGCCACATTTCCAGGCTCCGTCCCGCCGTCACGGGGTCTGGCGACGGCGGGATGGCGGAGAATCCCATGCGATAGGCACGCTCACCAGAAGGCGCGCCGTCCGTGGGCGTGCGGTCGCACGCGGCGGCCATTGCCGCGCTGACCGCGGTGAGAAAGGCTGCGGCCGCTCTACCTCGCAACCCGTCTGACCCCTTGGGCGACCATCAGGACTACCGAGATCGGAAAGAGGAGGTGATACAGCCCCTCATGAAAGCCGAGGAACACCCAACCGATGAACCAGGCGACGAAGAGGATGAAGCCGAGGATGCCGAGGATGCCGAAGCGGTCGAACATGTGCACCTCCCACGAGCTGCTGCGGGGCGGGCGAGCGGAAACGCGGCGTCGCGCGTACCTACGCTGGGTCCCTGGCGCGCGCGTGGCAAGAGAGCGGGTGTCCTTGCACGCTCGCGGCCCCGTGGACTAATTCGACCGGGTTGCGCCGCTGGAGCGCTGCTCGAATTGACCGACGGAGGATCATCATGACGTTTGTGCTCACGCCCGCCCGCCCGGCGGTCTCGTGCATCGTGGCAACGGCCCTGGCGGCAATCGTCGGCGTCGCGGAACCGGCGCTCGCGCAGCAGGCTCGTCCAGCGCGCGACAGGGTTGGAACGGTGCAGCGACCCGATCAACAGCGACAGTCGATCAGGATCAACCAGGCACGCGCCGAGTCGCTCTACGTGAGCGCGGATCCCGCCGACCATCCGCAGCGCGACTTCGAGCGAGACCTGGCGAGCAAGGCGCGGACCGACAGCATCTACGCAGCGCGCAGCCGCGGCGTCATGGAGTTCACGAAGATCAAGTACCGGAGCAAGGCCGGCGACATGGACATCCCGGCTTATCTGTTCGCTCCGCTCACCAAGCGTGGCGCACGCGGCCACGCCGCGATGGTGTGGGTGCACGGCGGCGTCCACGGCGACTGGGGTCCGAACATGCTTCCGTTCGTGAAGGAGGCGATCGAGCGTGGCTACGTCATCGTCGCGCCGGATTACCGCGGCAGCACCGGCCACGGCGCCGCGCACTACAACGCCATCGATTACGGCGGAAAGGAAGTCGATGACGTGATGGGAGCGTTCGATTACCTGAAGACCCTCCCCTACGTCGATTCCGATCGCGTCGGCGTGATGGGGTGGAGTCACGGCGGGTTCATTGCGTCGCATCTCGTTATGCGCGAGGAGACGCCGTTCAAAGCCGCCGCGGCCATCGTTCCGGTGACGAATCTCGTCTTCCGGCTCGGCTACAAGGGACCGCGGTATCAGCGCAGCTTCTCGACGCAGTCCGGTATTCGCGGCCTGCCTCACGAGAAGCGCGAGGAGTACATCAAGCGGTCGCCGCTCTATCAGGTCGAGAAGCTGAACGTCCCGATCCTCGTGCACGTGGCCACGAACGACACGGACGTGGACTTCTACGAAGATGAGCAGATGGTGTGGAAGCTGCGCGCGCTCAAGCCGGACCTGGCGGAGACGAAGGTCTACGTCGACCCGGCTCCCTGGGGGAGCTCGGGCGGCCACGCGTTCAGCCGGCGCGTGGACCCCAACACGCTCGAGCGCGTGGATTCGCCGGCGCAGATCGACTCGTGGAACCGCACATGGGTATTCTTCGAGTGGATCCTGCGGCCGTATCACGACAAATCGCGGCCAGATACGGCACCGCAGGAGCGATGAAACGATCCGTTGGGGGTCAGAGTCCTAACGCATCATTCCAGCGCCATGGCGCTGGAATGATGCGTTAGGACTCTG
>DASURJ010000324.1:0-3617 GCA_036280115.1 Gemmatimonadaceae bacterium | reverse complement strand
CCTTGAACACGGTCACGCGTGCAACGCGGCCGATCACGGAATCCACCGACGCATACACGCCCGCGGGGACCGTCACGACAGGCCACTGGGCGACCGTGACCGCGGCGCTATCGATGACGCGTCCCTCGGCGATCTCGCGGGCCGCGACGACGACGGGGACCGTTGGCGCGCGTGTGCGGATGCCGGGGTGCTCGAGCCAACTCGGCGAGAGCAACGTTGCCACGCCGGCCGCGATCGTTGGGACGACCACGAGCCTAACGACGGTCGTCATCCCGGCGGGTGAAACGGAGCGCCGCCGGAACTGCTGATTGCCCGCCTCAGCACGCCGGCATCCCTCATTCTGGCATCCGGGTCGCCGCGGCGCGCGGGCACGAGCGACAGGACGCCCAGGCGCTGCGCGACCAGAAGCTTGTCCATCTCGTCCGACGATACCTCGATCATCGCGACTGGAGTGTCTGGAGTCCCGACCACCGGCTCCGCGGGATGCCGGATCTCGCGCACCCGCACACTTTCCATGAAGAGCTTCGGCGTGCGCCTCGCCGGATCGGCTGGATCGGGAACGAGGACGAGAACGTCGGCGCGGCTGCCGGGCTCGATGAAACGCGCGACGCCGCCGTGGTCCGTGAACCGGAGCGGAAAGACGACCGTGCGATCCGCGAGCCCGTTCGGGACCGGCGCGGGCGGCGACGGTGTCCTCGCGTCGCGTGTGGGCGGCCCACTCGGGGGCACGCCGTCAGCGCTGCCACCGTCGGCGAACCCGCGATCGACCGCCGTACCGGCGCCGGCGAGCAGGAGTGCGCCCGAGAATCGAAACAGCGTCCGGCCGAGGCTACTCACGGAACGCGTTACGGGTTCGGGCCGCGCATCACGACCTCGAGACGATCGTCCGCCGCCAGTGGCGCGAGAACCGGGACCTGGTCGGGATCGACTTCCAGGGTCACTACTCGCGTACTCAGAATGTTCCGCGCCGGACGGGAATGTACGATCGAGACAGCGAGGACACGAACGTCGCTGGCGAGAACCTTCGCCGATAAAGTTCCCGGGCGAGACGGCTCGTTGACGACGGCGAGCAGGTCCACGCGGTTTCCTGGCCGCAGGAGCGCGATGAGCGCGGGGTCGGCCACGCGAATGGAGTAGGCGCGCTTGCCCGGCGTGAGTCTCAGGTCAGAGGCCGGATCGGGCGCCTCGACGCGGACGTTCGGCGCGACCTCGGACGAGGCGAAGATGCGCGCGCGTGGGTGGTCGACCATCGTTGCGCCGGCGGCGAGCCGCAGCGCGCCAGCGAACCGGAAGACTGTCTGGCCAACGTTCGCCATATTGTGGGGGTTGGAACCCTCCCACAATCGCCCCGCCTGGTGCGTTCGTCAATACGAAATGTCACGCCACGGAAGCCTCGGCGCCGTTTCGAATCGCCGCAAGCTGCCGAATCGGGGCTAACGCTGGCTGCCTAACGAGCGCCCGGTCGTCCGCCGGACGGACGGAGTGCGGTCCCCGCGTGGATGAAGCGGCAGGCGCTGCACCTGGGCGGGCGCTACGGCCGCCGGAGGAGGCACCACGATGGGGGCTGGTACGGTCAAAATGGGAATGGCCCGGGTATACGAGGGCGAGGCGCTCGCATATGGGTCGTGAAGCACGATGCTGAGTTGCTCTCGCGAGGCTGCGACTGCCAGCGCCTCGGCCTCATAAGACGTGACCTCGATCGTCACAATCAACGCACCGGTCGCCCGCGTTGCCGCAGAGCGCTGGATGAGAGGTCCGATGGCAAGAACGCGCATGTTCGCCATGAAACGTTTCGCCACGCGCTTGCCGGGGCTCTCGGGGTCGTCGATGACCAGCATGATGTCGACGCGGCTGTTCGGCTGCACCTGGTCGACGAGGATCGGCGCGTCGTTGGTGACGCGGATGGAGAACGCGCGCTTCCCGGGCGTGATCTTGACCTCGAGCCCCGCCGCGGTGCCCACGGGGGCGAGGCGCCCCGGGACGATCGCTTCACCTTTGTAGATGGCGATCCGGCTGACCCGGTGCGCAACGGAGTCTACGGACGCATACGCCCCGGCCGGTACGGTCCCCATCGGCCACTGCGCGACGGTCAGCGCCAACCGGTCGATGATCGCGCCCTCGGGGATGTCCTTGGAGGCCACGACCACGGGCACGGTCTCGACCGGCCCCAGGTCCGGTGAGAATAGCAGTCCAGGGTGATCGACACCCGTCGCGCCGGCGGCGAGCAGGAGCGCGCCGGCAAATCGAGAGACTGTCTGGCCAAAATTCGTCATGACGAGATCAGCTCCGATCGCATTCGCTTCAAGGAGATCGCGGGTTCGCTGACCCTGTGCGCGGCGCTACCGGTCTGGGGGGTGATGAAGCGGACGCACCCCTGGGCACCAGTCGCAGTTCGCCCTGCGTACCAGCGATGGCCAGCTTCTCCGCCTCGTCGGGGGTGACCTCTATCGTCGCGAAGCTGGTGCTGATGACGCGACCGTCAGGAGTGCGCTCGCGGCGCGTACCGATGTCCAGGACCCGCATGTTGGTCATGAAGATCTTGGGCACGCGCTTCCCCGAGCGGTCAACCATGACGACCATGATGTCCACGCGGCCGTCAGGCGTGATCCCGCTGGCCAGGGCCTGCATGTCGTTGCCGATTCGGATCCCGTAAGCGCGCTTTCCCTGAGCGATCTGGACCACGGGCCCGGGGCCCGGGCTCGCGGGTGCCTCGAGCACGGTAGTGGTCTCGATCCTGGACTCGGTTGGCCTACCTCGTAGCCCAGGGTGATCGACAACCGTGGCGCCGGCGGCAAGGAGGAGGGCGCCGGCGAAGCGGAACAATGTCTGGCCAACGTTCGCCATATTGCGGGGGCTGGAACGTCCCCACAATCGCGCCGCCCCGTCACCTCGTCAACACGCAATCGAACTAGCCATGCAGAAACCCAGCCCAGGGTCCGCGATCGCAACCGGGGTCGGGCTACTGCTCTTTGCCGTCCTCTTCAAGCTGACGGGGATCCTCACCTACCGGTCGGGCTTCAAGTCGCACGCGGTGACCGGGTCCGAAGACCCCGTCCGCTTCAAAGCCATGCTCGTCGGGGCCGTAGTCCTCGCCGTCGGCTCGATCATCTGGGGGCTCGTCAAGCTCACGCGGCGGTAAGGGGCCCAGGGAATTCGTCAACACTTTCGTTGATGAACTCCGAAATTCAGAGTAAGTTTCTCCCCATGACGACGCCCCTCGCACCGTCCCTCGCCGGCTTCCGTGGAACGCGCGGCGACGTGCTCGTGGCGGTCAAGAAAGGACAGCCCATCTCGGCGAAAGAGCTCGCGGCCGAGTTCGGTGTCACCGCCAACGCCATCCGACGCCACCTCAAGGAGCTCGAGACCGAAGGCCTCGTGCGCTGCCAGCGAGAGGTGCGCGGGGTCGGCGGGCCGGTGCTCGTGTACTCGCTCAGCGACGCCGGCGAAGCGGTCTTCCCGCGGGCGTACGACGAGACGCTCTCGTCCGTGCTCGAGCTCGTGAAGCTCCAGCGCGGACCGGACGGCGTGGTCGATCTCTTCCGCGACCGATGGGCGAGGATCGCGGGCGATGCGAAGGAGCAGCTCGCGTCCCTCCCGCTCGCGGAGCGGGCGCAACT
>DASURJ010000323.1:0-5967 GCA_036280115.1 Gemmatimonadaceae bacterium | reverse complement strand
CGACTGATCAGCGGGTACGCGCTGATGTCGCGAAGATACTGGTCGAGCGAGCCTTCTTCGTACGAACTTTTTTTCGGGGGCGTAACGGCCATACGACCAGCGGCTCCTTCGCTATTCCTCTTTTCCCACCGCGCCCGCGCGCGTTTGGTGAGACGGTCTGAGGGACCGTCGATCTCGGACCGGGAGGTCAACGAACGCGCTCCCCGATGCGCGTCCACCTGATCCGCGTCAGCCACGACATTCGATCGAGCGAATCCGGGTCGTAGCTGTAGTACACAAACATAGGCCGTCCGCGGATGAGCGAGTCGGGCACGAACTGCCAGTAGCGGCTATCCAGCGAGTTGTCGCGGTTGTCTCCGAGCACGAAATACTTGTCCTGTGGGACGACCAGCGGTCCCCAATTGTTTCGTGACGGGTGATCGACCTCTGCGGCCTCTGCCGTGCGCAGCAGGTACTCCTTCTGCCAGCTGAACTCCTCGGCCGTCGGGTCGACCAGCGAGTCGCTGTGCAGCACGTACTTCTCGTTCTGCAACACGCCGTTCACCCACAGATCACCGTCGCGCATCATGAGCGTGTCACCGGGCACGCCGACGAGTCGCTTCACGAAGTTCTTGGACGGGTCGATGGGCCACTGGAACACGACGACGTCGCCGCGCTGCGGCTGGCGGATGGCTGGGAGGTGTTTTCCGGTGAAGGGCACCTCGGCGCCGTACACCATCTTGTTGACGAGCAGAAAGTCGCCGACGAGCAACGTCTTCTCCATGCTCCCGCTCGGGATCTTGAACGCTTCGACGAGGAAGGTTCGCACGAACAGGAAGAGGACGATCGCGATCGTGAACGACTTCGCCCATTCGAGGAACAGCCCCCAATGCTGGCCCGGGCTTCGGTTCACGCGGCGCAATGCTTCCGCGCGGTGTTCCTCGCTGACCGGTGGGCGGACTGGCGTCGTGTGGGCGACTTCGCTCATTGCGACAACGACGAGATGGTAGACGAATCGGCGACGAACGAGACCGACACCGACGCGTGGGCCGCCGCGCGTTCTGCGGCGGGGCGTGCATCGGCGGTGAGACGGACGGCTGCAACGGTATGGCGGCCGGACGCACCGAGCCCGAAGGCCAGTGGCGTGACCGCCTCGCGCTCGAGGGCGGCACGAACGCGTGAGCCGAGGTCCGGCATGGACGGCGCGGTGAATACGGCGACGATCGGCCCGGGAGCGGCATCGCCCTCGGCCTGGTCGGAGCGAGGCGGCAGCGCATACTGGTCGAGTGCATCGGCGACCCGCGTAACAGCGTCGTCGATGACCTGACGGGGTATCCCCCGCCCCTCAACCCTGCGTTGCACCCGCTCCGCGAGCGCTCGACGCGCGTCGTGTGTCAGCGCCATTACCACCCGGTGAATTAATTCGTGGGTTCTGGGGTTCGCAAGCGAGCGGCTGCCACAACCGTCAAACGGACGCCGGCCCGTTCACGCAATCGCGCCGCTGATCACGTGGGACTGCCGGCGTAGGTGTCGATCTGCGCCCGCTGAAGCGATCCCGAAAAATCGATGTACCCGACCTTGGTCTCCGAATAGAACTCGTACACTTCCCACCCGCCCTCGCGGTGGCCGTTTCCGGTCTGCTTTACCCCCCCGAACGGCAGGTGTGCCTCGGCGCCGATCGTGGGCGCGTTGATGTACGTGATCCCGTTGTCCAGCTCCACCAGCGCCCGGTACGCCGTGTTCACATCCCGGGTGTAAACCGAGGACGATAGCCCGTACCGCACGTCGTTGTTCACCGCGAACGCCTCTTCAGGCGATGCAACCCGTATCACAGAAAGGACCGGGCCGAAGATCTCCTCCTGCTCCAGCCGGCTCCCGGGCTCCACCCGGGCGAAGATCGTTGGCTCGAAGAAGAATCCGTTCCCGAGACTGCGTCCGTCGGGACGCCGGCCTCCGCACAACAGATCGGCGCCTTCGGCCTGCCCGATATCCACGTACTGCTCGACCTTGCGGCGCGACGACTCGTGGATGAGCGGGCCGACGTCCGTGTCCTTCTTCCGCCCATCTCCCAGGCGCAGCGCCTTCGTCTTATCGACGAGCATCCCGAGGAAGTTGTCATGGATTCCGCGCTGCAGGATCAGGCGGCTCGTGGCCGTGCAGCGCTGTCCGGCCGTTCCGAACGCCCCCCAAAGCACGCCCTCGAGGGCAAGGTCGAGATCGGCATCGTCCAGCACGATCTGGGCGTTCTTGCCGCCCATCTCCAGGGACAGGCGTTTGTGCATCCGGCCGCACGTCTCCCCGACACTCCGTCCGGTTTCGGTCGACCCGGTGAACGAGATCACCGGAACTCCGGGATGTTCCACGAGTGCCGCGCCGACCGTCTCGCCCCGGCCGTGGACGAGCTGGATCACCTCGGGCGGTAGCCCGGCCTCGAGCAGGATTTCCACCAGCACCGTGGCGGTGTGCGGTACGTCCTCGGCTGGCTTGAGGACGACCGAGTTCCCACACAGGAGCGCGGGAAACGCCTTCCAGGTAGGAATGGCAAGCGGGAAGTTGAACGGGGTCACGAGCCCGCACACACCGATCGGGCGGCGGAAACTCATCGCCCACTTGGCCCGGAGCTCGCTGGGGACGGTATGCCCGAAGAGACGCCGCCCCTCGGTGGCCGCGTAGTACGCGGTGTCGATCCCCTCCTGCACGTCGCCGCGTGTCTCCGTCAGCGGCTTGCCCATCTCGCGGGTCATGAGGTCGGCGATTTCCTCTTTCCTGTCGGAGAGCAGGTCGCCGACCTTTCGGAGCACATCCCCACGCGTGGGCGCCGGCGTCCGCCGCCACACCTCGAATCCACGCCGGGCCGACTCTACTGCCTTGTCGACGTCCGCAGCGCTGGAGAGCGGAAACCGGCCGATCACGTCGCTCGTGTCGGCCGGGTTCACGTTCTCGAAGTATTCGCCGGATGTGGGTTCGGACCACGAGCCAGCGATGAAGTTGCGGAAGGATTTCATAAGAGAAGCTATCAGCTATCGGCTATCAGCTATCAGCGGACAGAATGGCTTCGAATTGTACTCGGCGCATCGCAGGGGACCAACACGCCAAGCCGTCGCGTCACTGACATGCCCACGACACCCGCGCGGGGTCCGGCCTGGCGTACCCCGTGCGCGGGAGGATCTCGATGGCACCGAGCACACCGCCCCAGAGAATCAGGAGCAGCGACAGCACGTGCGCGCGGGAGGACCGGTGCCGCCACGTCCAGATCGACGTCCACACACCAGCCCCGATCACGACGCCGACGGACGCGAGGTACGCCGCGAGCCCGAACCCGCACCGCGCCTCGTAGGGCCAGAACAGCATCCCCACGCCAAGCGAGACGGCCAGGACGAGCCGCGCCATCACGCCGAGGGTGGACGTTGCCTTCTGCTTCGTGACCGCGTCGGCCTTGGCTTGCGGCGTCGGGGCGGTCTTGGCCGGCAGCAGCGCCTCGTCCGATGCGCCCTCGAGCATGCGGTCGATCTTCTTGAGCTCGGAGTCCCAGTCCTTGGTGGACATTACGCGCCCCCCGTCGAACCCGGTTGCGCCATCACGACACCGTCTCTCGCGTTAGGCCGTACCGCTCGATCTTCTTGTACAGGTTCGAGCGAGGCATGTCGAGCGCGCGTGCCGTCTCGGACACGTTCCAGTCGTACTCGCGCAGCTTCGCGAGCAGAAACGCCCGCTCGGCCGCGTGCTTGAACTCCTCGAAGGTCTTGCACTCCAGCAGCGAGCCAAGGCTGGCGCCGTCGGCAACCCGACGACCCGCCAACCGCTCGACGTCGGCGACCGTCATGCGCGGTCCGGACGACAGGATCAGCAGGCGCTCGAGCGTGTTCCGAAGCTCGCGCACGTTCCCGGGCCAGTCCATCTGTGTCAGTAGCTCCACCGCGGCCGGGTCCAACACCCGCGGCGGCACGCCCTCGCGCTCCGACAGGCTGCGCACGAAATGCGACGCGAGGAGTGGGATGTCCTCGCGACGTTCGCGGAGCGGCGGGATGTGCACCGGCACGACGTTGAGCCGGTAGAACAGGTCTTCGCGAAACCGCCCCGCGGCGATCTCCTCCTCGAGATCCTTGTTCGTGGCCGAGAGGACGCGAACGTCCACCTTGATGGGCTTCGCGCCCCCAATACGCGTGACGACACCGTCCTGCAGCACGCGCAGCACCTTGGCCTGTGCCGTTAGGCTCATGTCGCCGATCTCGTCGAGGAACAGCGTACCACCGTCGGCCTGCTCGAACTTCCCGGCACGGTCCGCCACCGCGCCGGTAAACGAACCCTTCATGTGCCCGAACAGCTCGCTCTCGATCAACTCGCTCGGGATCGCCGCGCAGTTGACCTCGACGAACGGCCTGTTGGCGCGCGTGGATTGCCGGTGGATCGCCCGGGCCACGAGCTCTTTGCCCGTGCCGTTCTCGCCGGTGATGAGCACACGCGCGGGGGTCGCGCCGACCTTGTCGATCTTGTCGATCACGGCGCGAATCGCGAACGACCGGCCCACGATCTCATACCGTGACTCGATGGTCTGCTTGAGCCGGACGTTCTCTTCCTGCAGCTCGAGATGCTGGAGCGCATTCCGCAGCAGGACGAGAATGCGGTCAGTGTCGAGCGGCTTCTCGAGGATGTCGTACGCACCGAGCTGCGTCGCCTCGACCGCCGTCTGAATGGTCGCGTGGCCGCTGATCATCACGACCGTCGCGGACGGATCGATCTGCTTGATGCGCCGCAGGCCCTCGAGGCCATCCATCCCGGCCATCTTCACGTCCATGAAGACGAGGTTCGGGCGCCACTTGTCGTACTCGGCGATGCCGTCGGCGGCGCTCGAGGCCGTGCGCACCTCATAGCCCTCGAACTCCAGCAGCTGGCCGAGCGCGGCGCGGATGCCCTGCTCGTCGTCGACAACCAGGATGCGGCGACTCACTTCGTGGTCTTGTAGAGGGTGATCTGGTCGTTGGCAATACGCGCGTCGCCCAGGTACGCGGGAACGACGAACGGCAGCCCGTTCTCCGCGAGTCCCTCGGGGCGCGACCCGCGGCGAATCTGGCCGAGCACTTTCGCGATCGCTCCGCGCGGGATGGGAAGCTGACCGATTCTGATGTCTTCGACGAGGTATTGCGCGAGGCCCGGGCGGATCATCACGAACGTACCGCCCATCTGCAGCCGTTCGCGAGAGCCGATCATCCCCGCCAGCGGCCCGAGCGCGTCCACCGCCTTGAAGTCATCGAGCGCGATGACCGCGCGAACGTACATCCGACTGCCGATGGCCGCGGCCTCGACGCTGTCCGCGGACGGCGGCAGCTGCTGCGCGAGGGCGATGTAGAAGTACGACGCCAGGTCGCCCGGGCTCAGGTTCACGAACACCGGCCCGTTTCGGCGCCCAAGCGACTCGATCGCGCGGCGGGCGCGGGCAGCTGCCTCGTCACTCACCGGCTCCCATTCGGGTCCTCCCGCCTCCACGGTCCGCGGCGCCGGGTTGACGCCGATCAGCGGCAGCCAGCGCTCGCGCGTCAGGAAGGCGGCGACCGCCGCGATCAGAACAACGAAGAGACAGCCGACTCTACGCAGGCACCCGAACATTCACGCTCCTCACGGATGAAGGGGCACGGCGGCCACCACCGAGTACCTCGACCCGCCAGGGCCGAGCTCACTGCTCATCAAGTCTACCGTCCGCACGGGGAACGCGCGCCGGGGGCGCTCCTCCCCCGCCACGGCGGCGAGCGCCTTCGCTTCGGCCGGCCGCAACTCTCGTTTCGCGCGTCCGAGCGTGAGGTGCGGCTGGAACGGACGTGTTTCGGCGCTGATGCCTAGCGGGACACACAGTCGGTCGACGTCGCCCGCCAGCGCGCGGAGTTTTGCCTCGCCCGTCATTCCGACCCATACGACGCGCGGACGCCGGAAGTTTGGGAAAGCGCCAACGGCTGTCGTTTCCACCTCGAACGGAGCGTGCCGCGCAACCGCACG
>DASURJ010000322.1:0-2093 GCA_036280115.1 Gemmatimonadaceae bacterium | reverse complement strand
GCAACTCGGCAGGTAGGGGAGGGGCTTTAGCAGGGCCGGGTCACTAGGACGCGTTGGCGACCGCTGCTTCCAGTTCGTCACGCGACATCGAGGAGCGGCCGGAAATGTCGAGCGCGCTCGCCCGTTCGTACAGTTCCTTCTTGCTGAGCCGCGCGCGCCTGCCGTTTGGAGTGTGCTTGCCGCCGGTTCCAGCGCGGCGCTTGGTGCCTGGGCGAGCCCGAGTGCCAGTGGCTGCCTTGCCGCGCGCCCGGACCCGTTCGATGCTTTGCTGCAGCGCCGCGACAAGGTCGATGACGTTCTCTTGCGGCTCCTCGGCCTCGACGATGTCCGGCTCCTCCCCGCTGGCCTTTTGCTCGATGAGCTTGAGCACGCGCTCCCGGTGGGTGTCGTGATACCGGGTGGGATCCCAGTCGATGGTGAGCTCGCTGATGAGTCGGACCGCAGTGTCGAGTTCCCGCTTCGGCAGCTCGCGTCGGCCGGGCAAGGAGCCGACCGTGTCCTCCGGGTCGCGGACCTCGTCGGCGAAGTGCATCGTGTTGAGGACGAGTACGTTGTCCGTGGCCCGGATCGCGGCCAGGTACTGCTTGTTCCGCATCACGAGAGTGGCTATGCCGGCCAGGCCGGCGCGCTTCATGGCCTCCCGCAACAATGCGTAGGCGTGCTCGTTGGCCTCATCGCGGGGCGCGAGGTAGTAGGCGCGCTCGTAATAGATCGGGTCGATGTCGGCGAGTTCGACGAAGTCCTCGATGGTGATCGATCGCGAACTCTCTGGCGCGACCTGCTCCAGCTCCTCTTGCGTGACGATGATGTGGTCGCCACCTTGGGTTTCGTAGCCCTTGGCGACGTCGTCGTAGTCGACTTCCCGGTCGGTGCCCTCGGCCACGCGCTTGTTGCGGACGCGCTTTCCGGTGCCTTTCTCGAACTGATGGAACGAAACGGTCTTCTCCTCGGTCGCCGTGTAGAGCCCGACGCCCACACTCACCAGTCCGAAGGTGATGGCGCCCTGCCACACCGGCTCGAGCCATCAGCGTCCCTCCTTGCCTCGCGCGCTCGGGACGGCACCGTCCGGCGGCGCGGATGAGCCCGGTGCTGGGTGTTCCACCAGGGCCAGAACCCGGCTCGCCATGAACCGAGCCGTTCGCACCGGCGTACCGCTTCGCGTGACTTCCGTGACTTCGACGACACCGCGCCCGAGAGTGACCTCGACCCGGCGGCCCGCCTTGGTTGCCGTGACCTCGTAGCGTCGGGTCGTGTCGCCGGCGTCGACGACGATCTCGACGGAGTCGCCCTTCATATCGAATACCGCGGCTGGTTCGTACCGCGGCCTCCCAATTCGCAAGATACCCCGGCGCGCGCGGCTTAACGCTGGTCGCGCAGTTACTGCCCGACCGTGCCGGGTACTCAGACGTACGCGCCGCGGGAGACGAGAGGTGGGCACTCCGGCCGGCCCGCTCGCGGCCCGGCTAGCGATGGAGGGGCTCACATGACTGTTGCCGAGCAGATGCTCAATGATCACCCGAACATCACCGACAAGGTCGATGCTGCTCTGGTGGAGTGCATCGAGGCGTGCTTCGAATGCGCCCAGGCCTGTAGTGCCTGCGCCGACGCCTGCCTCGCCGAAGGCGATGTGGCCGCGTTGCGCGAGTGCATCCGGCTCAACCTGGACTGTGCTGACGTATGCGAGGCGACCGGACGACTGCTCACCCGCCGAACCGCGGAGTCCGCGGACCTGCGCCAGGCCATGCTCGCCGCCTGCCTCGTGGCGTGCCGAGCCTGCGGCGACGAGTGCGAGCGCCATTCGGCCCACCATCGCCACTGCGCGACGTGCGCGGAGGCCTGTCGCCGCTGCCAGCGGGCGTGCAATGCCCTCCTAGAGGGCTGAGTAGCTCAACGTTCCTCACGCGGCACGTCGCCGGGCGGCATCAGTTCGTCCGGCGAGGGTCGTTCGTACGGTTCTCGTCCGGCGGCGCGGTGCCAGGAAGCGGCGGTTCGTCGGCCGGGTCTCATCTCGTCCGGTGCAGGGGGAGATCCGGCGCCATCGGCGAGACGTGCTCGATCCGCCAGCGCGGGTCGGTCATCGTGACGAGCAGAGC
>DASURJ010000321.1:0-4543 GCA_036280115.1 Gemmatimonadaceae bacterium | reverse complement strand
CCGCGGACGAGGATCTGGTAGGCGGGCACATAGAAGTCCTGCCCGACGAACGGCTCGACCGGAAGGATCTCGGTGCTCATCGTGCGCGCCCCGCGATTCTCGGGACCTCGAGTCGAGTGCCGGCCGGCACCCGCCTCGGATCGCTGATCCCGTTCTGCTCGGCGATCAACCGCCACAGCCCGGGATCGCCGTACTCCTTCCACGCCAGGTGGCTGAGGGTCTGCCCGCTCTCGAGCACGCGGATGCGCGTCCGGTCCGGCGAGTGCCGCGGCGTCTCAACCAGCTGCTCTTCGATCGTCCACGCCTCGCGGAAGGTGACGTTCAACTTCGCGCGCAGCGGGACCCCGCCCGGGCTGAACAGCGTGAACTCCTGCGTGATCGTCTCGACCAGACACCACGGGTTGATGCTGGTGCCGAAGGAGAACAGCTTGCCGCCCTCGCCCCACATCAGCAGGCAGCGGGGAGGCGCGTGCGTGTCCGATCGCACCTTGGTGAGCCGGTAAACCCGGCCGGTGTAGTCGCGCACGTCGGTGACGTTGTCGACCATCCCGAACTCGGTCGTGTCGAAGAACAGCTCCAGCGTGATCTTCTCGGTCTGTCCGCGCACGTACTGCTGCACCGGCGAATCGAGGCCGAGCAGACCGATCTCCGCGATCTGCACCCCCTTGGTGACGGTGTAGCGCTCCGGGTTGAAGCGCGCTTCGATCGGCTCGAAGTCTTCGGTCCAGATGGTCAGTTTCTCGAGCGGCATCCTCGATCACCCTTCGTGCGGCTGAAACGCGCGGCCGCGCAGCCGCGTATCGCTCCGGCGCTCCTCGTCCCGGCGCTGATCCTCCCGTACGTGCTCGAGGACGAGCGCGACGAGCGCCTTGACCTCCTGCGGCCCCAGCGGGCCGATCCCCTCGGTCACGACGATGTCGGTCAGGACCTCGCCGACACGCACGTCCGATTCGTCCACGTCCGCCTCCTGCCGTCGCGGCCGGCTGCCGCGCTACGCGCCGAGGGTCAGCTCGAGCCCCTCGTGCGCGATCTCGAGCGATTCGATCGCCACCTGGTTCTGCGTGGCATTGAGCGCCGGCCCGACCCACTTCATCGGGATCCCCTTGCGGAACTTCCACACCTTGGCCGGCCGCTTCGCCTCGTCCATCAGCACGATCACGCCGTCCTTGCGCTTGCCGCGCCCCTTGACGAAATCGAAATGCCACGACCAGAGATCGTCGTAGAGGTAGATCACGCCGTGTTTCAGCGTGATGTTGCCGTGGCTTGCCCGGGTCGGGAACTTGAAGACGTGGTCGTTCACGCCCCCTTCCTTGATGTCGAACACTTCGACCGTGGCGTCGAGACCGGAACACTCCGAGAAGCCGGCGACCTTGTAGTTCAGCGCCATCGTGATCAGCGTGCCGACGACGTTCGACGTGTCGATCAGCGTCAGGTAGAAGTTGAAGACGCCGAGCGGATCGATGCGCAACAGTGATGGCACGTCAGCCCTCCACGATCTCGGCGCCGGCCGCCTGCTGACGAATCTCGAACACCAGGAACTCCATCGGCGCCGCAATCGCGACGCCGATCTGGCAGACCAGTTGGCCCGAGTCGATGACCGCGCGTGGGTTGTTGGTCTCGTCGCACTTCACGAAGAACGCCTCTTCGGGCACGGCCCCCTTCAACCCGCCGGCGTCCCAGATGCCCCGTAGGAACACCGAGAGCGAATGCGTCAGGGTGCGGCGCAGCGTCTCGTCGTTCGACTCGAACACCGTCCACTGCGTGGAGTCGTCGACCGACTCCTGGATCATCGACATCACGCGGCGGACGTGGATGAAGCGCCACTCCGGCTCGTCGGACAGCGATCGCGCGCCCCACACGCGCACGCCGCGGCCCGGAAACGGGCGCAGCAAATTGATGCCGCGAGGGTTGAGTTCCTCCTGATCGCGCGCGGTCAGCGGCTCGGCGACGTCCTCGACACCGACGAGCGCCACGTTGGCCGGCGGCCGTTGGACACCGAACGCGTTGTCGATCTGTGCGTAGACTCCGGCGACGTGTCCGCTCGCCGGCACCAGGCGGCGGGTGCCGTTGCGGGTCGGGTCGGTCACCGCGATCCATGGCGCATAACACGCGGCAAAGCGCCGGCCGGTCGCCGTCAACTCGGCTGCCCGCCGGCGCCAGGTGAGGAGGCTGCCGACCCGGTTCGCAGACGCCGGGGGGTCGAGCAGCGCCACACGATCCCGCTGCCGCTCGCACTGTTCGAGCATCGCGGCGTACATCGTGAAAATCTCGTTTGTCGTCAGCGCGTCGGGACGGGCGGTCGGATCCTCGGCGACGACATCCGGAGCCGGCTCCGGCCGGGAACGCGCGCACGGCGGCGATGCGGGACGAGGCGGCGCCGTCCACGCAGCCGCGGGTTCGAGCAGGACGTCGGGCGCGCACAGCACGGAGACCTCGTCGATCGCCTCGACGTTTCGAAGCGCCTCCAGCCAGTCCTCCCCGATCAGCAACGGAGGCCGGCCACCGGCCGGGTCACGACGAACGCCCTTGAGGCCGTCGCGGCCGCCTTCGAGTCGGATCGGCGGACCGAACCGCGTTGCCGTGCTCACGGCAAGCACCGGCCCGCGATCCGCGCTCTGCCTGGCGACGACCGTGCGCCCGTCGGATCGTGGGAGGATCTCGGATTCTCGCGGAAAGACGACGCGAATGACGCGCGATCGCGAGTTGATCACGTCAGGTACGTAGTCGGGATGGACGCGATGCGTCAGATCGACGGCGCTCGGCGGCTCCGATCGCCGGGTGTCGTCCCTGGGGTCGATCGACAGGCGGTGGTAGAACTCCTCCTCGCGCGGATGCGACGTGTCCGGTCCCGGGTCGAGCGTTACACGCAGTGAGAACAACTTCGAGACCGACGCCCCGGATCCCTCACTCACATCCGTCGGCCTGAGTTCGAGCCTGATGCGGTTGCCCCAATTGCCCGCACTGGTCGCTTCGATCTCGAGCGCGGCCTCATGCAGACGCACGATCGAGCCCGCCGGGTAGCTGCGGCGAAGCTTCCCGCCGATCTCGACGACGGCTGGCGGCGGCGTGTCGGGATCGGGCGGAATACGGACGTGGAACTCCGGCTGGCTCCCGTCCGCCGGCACGACTTCGATCAGCCCGGTCGTGAGCAGCGGTGCGGTCGTCACCGCCGCCTCGAGCAGCGGCGCTTCGAGCCGGCTGTCACCGCCGGTCGCAGGCTGCCCCAGACGATCAACGTGTCGCGTCGAGTCGGGCCCGAGGTACAGCCAGCGGGCGACGCGCGGTTCATGCTCGTGGCCGCGGCTCACTGCCGCGACGCGGACCACGCGGCACGTCCGCCCGCCGTTCTCGAAGAATCCTCGCACCGCGTACGGCATCAGGCCGTAGGGTGTCAGGCCGCCAAACGTGGCTCGATACTCGTCCCAGCTGTTGAGGCGAACCACGAGATCCTCGGGCCGCGGCATCCGTCGCAGCGCGCGCGCCAGTGACGGCAGCGCCAGCGGTCCGCGCTCGGCGAAGCCGATGAACGCGGCGACGTCGGTGCGTACGAGTCCAACGGCGGGCTGTTCGTTCCGCCGCGGCCGTAAATAGACGCCGGGTGCGAGATACGGGGCCATCGGGATCCTGCGGGCGCCGCCGGGCGCCTCACTCCAGTTCGAGCCCTTCGTGCGCGATCTCGAGCGTCTCGATCGCGACCTCGCTCGTCTTCGCGTTGAGTGCCGGGCCCTCCCACTTGCTCGGCCAGCCTTCGCGGAAGTTCCAGCGAAGCGCCGGGTTGCGGGCCTCGTCGAGGAGCACGATCGTGCCGCTCTGGCGCTCGGTCTTGCCGTCGATGACCTTCTTGCGCCAGTCCCACAGCTTGCGGTCGCTCGTCCACCCGCGCTTGAGGACGATGTTGTTGTATTTCATGAGCCCGGGCAGCTTCCGCGTCGTCGTGATCTCGTTCCCTTCGCGGTACTCGATGATGTTGGTGTCGGTCGTCAGCCCGCTGCACTCGCTGAAGCCGCCCTGCACCACCCCGTCGATCTCGACGAGAAAGTTGAACTGCCCGTAAGGATCGTTGCGCTTGCCGGCCATGTTGAGCCTCCTGCTCCGCTGCTGACGCTGCCGGGATCTACGCTTCGGCGACCTCCGAGCCGCCGGTCCACTGGCCGATGCGGAAGATCACGAACTCGGCCGGCTTCACCGGCGCAATGCCGATGAGCATGATCAGCCGGCCGTTATCGAGGTCGGCCTGCGTCATCGTCGTGCGATCGCAGCGCACGAAGTACGCTTCTTCCTTGGTGCGGCCCTGGAGCATGCCGTCCATCCAGAGCCGGGTGAGGAAGTCACCCACGCTCCGCCGCACGCGCGCCCACAGCGGGGCGTCGTTCGGCTCGAAGACGACCCATTGCGTCGCGACCTCGATCGATTTCTCTACGAAAATGAAGAGCCGCCGGACATTGACGTATTTCCAGTCGGGGTCGAGCGACGTCGTACGGGCGCCCCAAACCAGGTTCTGGCGGCCTGGGAAGAAGCGGATCACGTTCACCCCGCGGGGGTT